>JAAYXQ010000124.1 GCA_012515825.1 Fibrobacter sp. | reverse complement strand
TTGGTGTTGTGGAAGGTGCTGGAAACAAAGTTTATCTTCGTCCAGAAACGGCTCAAGGTATTTTCATTAACTTCAGAAACATTATCGATAACGTGCGTCCAAAAATGCCATTTGGCATAGGTCAAATCGGAAAATCGTTCCGTAATGAAATTACACCAGGTAACTTTATCTTCCGTACACGCGAATTTGAACAAATGGAACTGGAATTCTTCTGCGAACCAGGTACAGAAGTCGAGTGGTATGAGTACTGGAAGAAATTTTGCATGAACTGGCTTGTGCAAGATTTAGGGATTACTGCAGAAAAACTTCGTATGCGTGAACATGCGAAAGAAGAATTATCTCACTATTCCAACGGAACTTCTGATGTGGAGTATGAATTCCCATTTGGTTGGGGTGAACTATGGGGTATTGCAAGCCGTACTGATTTTGATTTAACTCAACATCAAAAAGAATCCAAAGTCAAGCAAGAGTATTTTGATCCTATCACTAACAAACGCTATATTCCTTATGTTGTCGAACCTTCTTTAGGTGTCGATCGCTTATTGCTCGTATTACTTTGCGATGCTTATGATGTAGAAAAACTCGATGATGGAGAAGAACGTGTGGTATTACATTTCCATCCATCTGTAGCTCCAGTGAAAGCTGCTGTTTTACCTCTAGTCAAAAAAGGCAAAGTAAAAGAAGTTGCTGAATCCATTTTCCAAAATCTCATTACTCGTTTTAACGTAGAATACGATGAAACACAGTCTATTGGAAAACGCTACCGCAGGCAAGATGAATTAGGAACCCCTTACTGTATCACAGTGGATTTTGATACCATTGGAGAAGGGGACGATGTTGATTTATCTAAAAAAGGAAAAGTCACTGTTCGCGATCGCGATACCATGAAGCAAGAACTAGTGGCTATTGAAGATCTAGAAGAATGGCTTGCCAAGCGTGTTAGATAACACCAGATTTAGCCATTTTTCGATTTTTAGAGGCTTTTTTTAGAAATAAAATGAGGTTTACATGAATTTATCCGTTTCAAGAACTCTATTATTTTGTAGCTCTTTACTTCTATTATGGGGCTGCGGTGGTGACGACAAAGGTCTTGGATCAAATGATCCTTTCGCAACATATAGTTCTTCTATTACAATAGACCCATTCCTTTCTTCTGCAGTTATTGATCCAGGGTTATCTTCTGGTATTGTTGACCCAGGGCTTTCTTCCCCAATTATTGATCCAGGGTTATCTTCTGGTGTTGTTGATCCAGGGCTTTCTTCCCCAATTATTGATCCAGGCTTATCTTCTGGTATAATTGACCCAGGGCTTTCTTCTGCAATTATCGATCCAGGCTTATCTTCTGCTACGGATCCTATTGTTTCTAGCTCAAGTACTATTTCTGGCCCAGGTATTCCAGTAGAAGCATATCCAGTTGCCAATTATGGAGTCATTCTTTCCAACGGTAAAACAGGTTGGAGCTCTCGCTATTGGGATGCTTGTAAACCACACTGTTCTTGGATTTCTAATGGAGCAGAAGGCCAAACAGATACTACTACAGAAGCTTCTTACCAAGCCAATTTAACGACTGCTCGTAATTGTAATATCAAGGATATTGAAATCCCTACTTTTACACTGAGTAGAAATAATCAACAATATTGGACAGGCTGGGAAGGCACGGAAAGTGCTTGTAAAGAAGGTAAAGGCGGGGCTTTTACTTGTACCGATATGGCCCCTGTTCAAGTCAATGATACTCTATCTTATGGTTTTGTTGCTGGCCCAGGATCTTCTACAACTTGTGGAAAATGTTTCCATTTACAATTTAATGGAAGTATGAATGGTGCTGATGATGGCAATAAACCTAAAGCCACTCATAAAGCTTTGAAAGGAAAGCATATGGTGGTGATGACTTCTAATATTGGTCATGATGTTAAAGAGGGTCAGTTTGATTTAATGGTTCCAGGCGGTGGAGTCGGTCAATTTGATGCTCTTTCAACAATGGTGAATGGCTCTGGAGTACAATGGGGTGCTCAATATGGCGGCTTTTTAACTCAATGCCAACAATCTTTAGGGTATGATAATACTTTAGAAAGTTATCAAAATTGCGTAAAAGATATGTGTGACGCTGCTTTTACAGGGTATGATAATCTATTACGTGGTTGTCATTGGTATGCCGATTGGTATATGGCTGCAGATAATCCAACTTATAATTGGGAAGAAGTCGAATGCCCTCAATACTTAGTCGATAGATATAAAACAACAATCAATACAACAAGAAGAAATATTTACGCTTATCAAACAGACTGGTCTACTTATGAAGGGGGAGAAATCCCTACCGATACACGTTTTCCAGTAGATCTTGAATAAAACCCTTTTTCAAAACAAACAAAAAAAGCCTCTTATTATATAATAAGGGGCTTTTAATATTTATAAAAAGAAGAATTAATCTTCAGAAACGTTGCAGTTCGCTTTCATTTCTTCTAGTGCTGCAGCTGGATCAAGCTCGATGGCTTCATAAGCGTCATCAATCATTTCAGCAAAAGTATTGTACCATTCTGCAAAGATTTCGACTTCAACATGATCGACACCAGGAATGGTCAAACGTACGCCACAGCTTTCACCAATACGATCTTGGTAATTAGCAACTTCAGGACGTAAAAGACTTAAATCTAGACCGTCCAAATCTTCTGGATCAATCCAAACGGCTTCATCTTCTTCTTTGTCCGATTCTTCTGTGCATTCACATTCACATTCTTCGTCATCACATTCACAGTCATCACATTCACAGTCATCTTCACAGTCGCAGTCGCAATCGCAATCGCAATCATCACAGCAGCAGCAATCGTATTCGTCATCTTCTTCATCAATGCCGATATCATAATAGAACTCATCTTCTTCAAGATAAAGAGTTTCTACAAAAATGCCTTTTGCATTTAATGCTTTTGCTGCTTCGAGGAATTCTTCAAATGTCCCTGCAAAATAGCGAGAGGCTTCAGCATCTTCATTTAATGTTTGTACAGGAATTGGTAAAAAACCATGTTTCTGTATATTTTCGCAAATTTCGTCACTAACCGTTTTTTTTATTTCTTCGCTCATGGTTTATCTCCGTTGTTATTTATGATACTTTAATAAAGAAGGTGCTTTTTCATGTATTAATTTGAGAATACGTGCTTCAGCTTCATCTCCTCTTGCCGTTTGCCTTACGCTAACTAGAGGGAGAAATAGAGGGCTATTAAACAATGTTCCTAAAGGAATAGGGTTTTTACGACAGAAAGTAATTTCTATAAAATCACGAGCTGCATCTTGTAAGTCGTCTGCCTTTTCAAAATGACCATCTAAAAAAGCCCTGTATAACTGAACGAAAATAGAGGATGCTTCAGAAATATTAGCAGAAGCGCTGATTAGGCCCTTTCCACCCATTTCTAGTATATCAATAAACGCTCCGTCTTCGCCACTGAGAACTGCAAAATCATTGTTTGCTGTTTCTTTAATGACTCGAACAGTGTCTTCGTGATACTTTTCACCAATTCTAAATTCTACTGCTTGTTTTAATCCAATGATGTTTTTGTCTTCAGATAACTTAATGAGTGTATCTGGATGAATGTAATTGGATGTTCTTCCTGGGACGTTATAAAGAATAATTTTTGCGCCCGTTTCTGAACTTAAAGTTTTAAAATGTTTTTCAATCCCTTCTTGTGAAGGATTGTTGTAATAGCCTGTAACGCAAAGTACTGGAACAGAAGCTATTTTTAAAATTTCTTGAATCATTTCAATGGATTCTCTAGTGCAGTTTGATCCTGCGCCAGCAATCACTGGAACTCTTCCATTCACATAATCCAACGTGAATTTGATAATATCAAGATGTTGTTTGTGTGTTACAGTCGCACTTTGACCTGTGGTACCTACAGGAACAATTCCGCTCACACCAGATTCAATTAAATCATCGATCATAAGAGCCATTTTCTTATAATCAATTGTATTATAAAGATTTTTTGGGTCGTCACTCATGAGTGGAGTGAACAAAGCAGGAAATACACCAGTTAATTGAGAAGATTTTGTTATTTGCATGATGTAAAAATAGACATTTCTAATCAACTTGGAAATACAAATTTCTAAATTACCATTTTAAACACTCTCCCTTTTTAGAAAGGAATCTTTTATGCAAACGATTACTCAATTATGGAAAAAAATTCAATCACCTGATTTTAATCCTTCAACAGATTTTGCTCTTGTAGAAGAAATTAAAAAAGAAGCTTTAACTTCACAAAAGCCAACAAAAGTCACGTTTGGAACTTCTGGATGGCGTGGAGAAATTGGATCTGAATTTACTATCCGCAATTTACAAGTCGTTGGAGCGGCTATTGTTCGTTTGTATCGCGAAGCCACTCCTGAATTATTGAAGTCTTTAGGTGTTCTTAATTTTGAAGATCTTCAAAAACGAGGTCTTGTCATTGGGCATGATAATCGTTTGCTTGGAAAAGAATTTTGTATGGCAGTGGCATCACAATTTCAAAAAGCTGGGGTCAAGATTTATTATGGTGGAGAAATGGCTACACCAGAATTTTCTGCTTCTGTTGAACTTTTGGGGGCTGCATGTTCTATTAATATGACTCCAAGTCATAATCCAAGCCATTACAATGGAATCAAGTTTAATCCTGCAGATGGTGGTCCTGCTGGTCCAGAAATTACAGATGTCATTACAGCTCTATCAAATGAAATGATGAACACTCATCAATTTGAACCAGTGGGCGAGGTTTCATTTGAAAAGATTGATCCAGTTAAGATTTATAAAGAATTTTTAGTGAAACAAGAAACTATCAAGTTTGGGCGTATTCAAAAATTAATTGATGAAGGTCGCTTAACTCTTGTTTGTGATCACGTTCATGGCTCTACTAGAGGGCGTCCAGCGGCATTGCTTGGAAATCCAGAATGCTTAATCAGTCTTCGTACTGAAGATGATTCCCTTTTTGGTGGTGTTGCTCCAGAACCAAGTTCTAAAAATCTAGAACTTGTACGTCAGGCTTTAGATGCAAGCAAGAACTGGTTCCGTTTAGGTGCCATTTTTGACCCTGATGGAGACCGTATTCGTTTTTATGATGGCACTCGCGAAATTGATATGAATAGCTTTGGTGCGATAGCTTTCCATTATATGATCACATGGCGTAAGGAACAAGGGGTTGTAGCGAAGTCTGTTGCAACGTCAAATTTTGTCAATATTATTGCCGAAAAATTAGGCGTTCCTGTGATGGAAACCCCTGTGGGCTTTAAAAATTTCAGACCTTGGTTGGCTAGAAATGCGCGCCCTAAAGCCTTAATTGCTTTTGAAGAATCTGACGGTATTTCTGGATTAAACAACACTCTTGAAAAAGACGCTCAGTTTGGTCTTCTTCTTGCACTAGAAATTATGGCCGTTACAGGTAAAAATCTAGGTGAATACTTGGATGCTCTTTATGCTGAGTATGGTCGTTTTTATCCAACTCGTTCTGGTTTTGAAGTCGATAAGTCTTTAGTTGGTGATCCACTTATTGCTAAAGTAAATGCTGTTGCAGAAAGAGCTCAACCTAAAATGAAAGTATTAGTCGGTTCAGAAGAAAAAGAAGTCAAACAATTATTAACTCTAGATGGTGTTAAGATTATTTTCACTGATGATTCTTGGATGCTCATTCGTCCTTCAGGTACAGAACCTAAGGTTAGAATTTATACAGAATGTCGTAAACCAGAAGAAAAGGATGCTCTTTTTGAAGCCGCTAAAGCTTTATTTTTTAAAGAGTAAAAGGATATTATGAAAAAGATAATTTTATTCCTATTCTGCTTATTAACCACAATATCTGCTCAAGTAGAGCCTGAATTTCAGGGTTTTGCTGGTAATTTATTGAGGCTAAAAAAAGCAAATAAAGGCTATCATGATTTTTCGATGGAAATAACAGTTCCTCCTTGGGCTTTTTCTGTCGAAGGTTCTGTAAAGTCTCCTGGTGGCGATCCAGATGTTTTGTTTAATGGCATTTTTGATGAAGAACTCATTGTGGTAATGGCATATATTCCTTACCCAACACAAGGAAAAGATGGTAATGAATATCAAACAGGCATGTTTGATCTCATGATCTATCTACAAGATGAAAAAACTGTGATTAAAGATCTTTCCTTTAAATTGCTTTCTCCTGCAAATGATAGCTGGGCAAAAGAATCATTTGAAATGGCTAAAAGTTCTAGTCAAATGCTAGGCCCTATCTGGAATGGAAAATTTGAGAAAAAGATTATTGTCGCAAGTGCCACTCCATTAACAAAGAAAAAAATAAAAGCTCTACAAAAGAAAATGAATAAGAAATGAACGTATTCTTTTTCTATTAATTTTAAGGTATTATTAAAAAAGAAACCCACTAAATTGATAGTGGGTTCTTTTTATTTCTTCAAAATCAAAAGCTAATCTCGTTCCTAAAAAATAAACCTTCTGGCGAAAATGAAAAACCACCAGCTTGGGGCCAGTGGTTATCTTTTTTATTATGGGGTATAATAATTATTCTTCCATATCTTCTACATCTATTTCAGCATTATGATAAACGTCTTGAACATCATCATTGTCTTCGAATTTATCAATTAGTTTTAATAGTTTTTGAGCATCAGCACGTTCCAATTTAATGGTATCATTTGGAACATAAGCTAATTCAGCGCTCATCATTTCAATATTAGCTGCTTCTAAGGCTTTAGTTACGGCTTCAAAAGCATCAGGAGTTGTGCTTACTTCATGCACATTTTCTTCTGTAGACATGTCACTAGCACCTGCTTCAAGAACAATGTCCATGACTTTATCTTCAGTGTACTTTTCTGCATCAATTAAAATCACGCCCTTGTATGTGAAGGCCCATGCGACAGAGCCAGATTCACCCATGTTGCCGCCATTTTTATTAAAAACATTACGTACTTCAGCAACCGTTCTTACTTTGTTATCAGTCATGCAACTGACTAAAATAGCGACGCCACCTGGACCACGTCCTTCATACATTGGTTCGGTCATGTCGGCACCAGAGTTTCCGCCAACTGCTTTCTGTATAGCACTCTCAATGTTTTTAGCTGGTAAACTTTGACCTTTAGCTTTAAGAACGGCGGCTCTCAATCTTGGATTGGCATCCAAATTATCACCGCCTAATTTTGCAGCAATTGAGATTTCTTTAATTAATTTATTCCACGCTTTGGCACGGCCAACATCTGTTTTTGCTTTTTTACGTTTGATGGTTGCCCATTTGGAATGTCCAGACATATTTACCTCAAAGATCTAAAGTTCAATAGTTAATGTTAAAAATAAAATTTTATCGTTAATGTTGTAGAGTCTTTCTATAATCATTTACAGCTTTTTTGTATTCTATGATTGATTTAGTGATTCTATTTGCTAAATCTTCTTGCCCTTTTGCTGAATTCATATAATTTTCATCTTTAGGATGGGTGATAAAGCCTAATTCTACGAGAACAGCAGGCATTAGTGCCCCGACTAAAACCATAAATCCAGCACCGCCAACGCCTGTACCAAGTTGTTTGATTTTGCCATTATTGTTAAAACTGTTTAATAATTCCTCAGTGTACATGTAGCTGTTTTGTTTGTATTTTTCTAAACGAGCTTCTAATTTAAACCACTCCAAAGGGGATAACTCTTCTTTTGCTTCTTTATCCCCATAAAGAGAGGCCACCTTGTTTTCTCGACGAGCAATAGCTTTATCTTCTTCGCTCTCTGGAGCTCTAAGAACATAGAAATGATAACCTTCTGTACGCTTTTGCCTTTCAATACCATCAACGGCATTACAATGAAGACTGATAAATAAATCGCCATCCCATTTGTTTGCCAAATTAGCTCTTTGTGAAAGTTCAATAAACACGTCTTTTTCTCGAGTGAGCTTAACGTTAAAGCCTTCTTTAGTAAGTTTCTTTTTTAGCAATTTAGCTACAGATAAAACAATGTCTTTCTCTTGACTTTTTTTCCCTAATGCACCTGGATCTTTGCCTCCGTGACCAGGATCTATTACTATGGTTTTAACTTCGCGTGTGCCAGCAGTTTCTTTTTTAGAGGTTTGGGGGATTATAGGCTTAGGCTTGGCTTTCGGTAAATCAGTAAATAGGACTAAATTTTTTATGGTATCTAAGGTGATATTTTTATTGAATTCTTTTTGAAAAAACTTAACGGTTTCTTCTGCAGGCGCAAAAACTTTATCTTTTTCAAGGTATACAGGAGCTGATAATGATTCTGTTTTTCCATCGTGTAAAAAATAAGGAAATCCAACGACAAAAACCCATTCAGAAGAATTCCCTTTAAGAGAGAGTCTTTTTTCCACTGGATGAAATTCTATAGTGTAATTTTCATGATTAGCGAGAGCTTCTAGGTTTAGCATCCAAATAGAATTATGCTTTATAAGCATAGGACTAGCAGTAGCAGAGTATACAAAGACTGCTAATAAAAATAACAATATATTTTTTAGCGATGCATTTTGATAATTCGAGCCATTTCTAGCTTGGCGTCTCGCGTTATAATATCTTGTCTTTTGTCTTGTTGATCTTTGCCTCGACATATTCCTATTTCAAGTTTTGCGTAACGATTTTTGAAATACAATTTTAAAGGAACAATTGTTTTTCCTTTTGTTTCAACCGCTTTTCTCATTTTTTGAATTTCATGAAGGTGGGCGAGTAGCTTACGCCGACGAGCGGGGATATGATTAAAGCGATTGGCAAATAAATACTCATCAATATGAGCACCCACTAGCCAAATCTCATCTTTATCTGAAGATACATCAACCCAAGCATCACCTAGATTACATTTCCCATCACGAATAGATTTTATTTCTGAACCAATTAGCATAATTCCGACTTCAAAACGCTCTTCCACAGAATAAAGGTGGTTTGCTTTACGATTGATGATAGTCGGTGTTTTTTGTTCTTTAGGCTTGTTCATTTTTTGATTCTATGGATTCAGAAAAAAGCTCATCTATGACTGGAGTATCGTTTAAGAATTTTTTTAATTCTCGGCTGGCTTCAAAAACAGGTTTAATACCTGCTTTAACAATCACATCCTCTCCTGTTTTTGGATTTCTTGCTTTTCGAGCTTTTCTCTCTTTAATTTTAAATCGACCAAATCCTCGAATTTCAATATTATTCCCTTCACTCATGGCTTTTACAACAGATGAAAGAAATGATTCAATAATCACTTTGGTATCTACTTGAGTTAGTCCAGTTCGTAAAGCGATATCTTCTACAATATCTTTTTTGGTAATGTTACTGTTGTTTGTCGCCATTTTATTGTAACTCCAAAAAAATCAATCACTTATAAATATAAGTTATAATTTTTTTAGACGTTAGTCAATGAGAATATTACCAACCTTTCGATCGTTTTTGCTTGTTAGGCACCATTTCATCTAAGGCTATTTTTAATTCTTTGCAACCTTCTCCAGTAATTGCTGAAGTAAGAATTACTTTTTCTTTCTTCTTTAAAAAGATTTTTTGAGTTTTTTCGATTCCTAAATCCGACTTATTCAAAGCAATTAAATAGGGTTTTTCTGCTAATTTTGGATGAAAACCAAGCAATTCTTTTTTAAGAATTTTGAACTTTTCATAAGCATCTTCTTCAAAACCATCGATCACAAATAACAACGTATGTGTTCTTTCAATATGCTTTAAAAACTGATGACCAAGACCCCTTCCTTCACTAGCTCCTTCAATTAAACCAGGAATATCAGCAACAACAAAGCTACGAGAGCCCAATTGCACAATTCCTAAAATAGGCTCTAGAGTGGTGAATGGATAATCTCCAATTTTAGGACGAGCACTAGATATTTTATGAACTAAAGAAGATTTGCCTGCATTTGGAAAGCCTACAAGCCCAACATCTGCCATGAGCTTCAATTCTAGATAAAGCATGCGCTTTTCTCCAGGTTTCCCTGGAATAATCTTTCTCGGAGCTTGATTACTAGGAGTTGCAAAGTGCTGGTTTCCAAAGCCTCCTCGACCTCCTTTTGCAGCAACCCAAGTTTGACCAATTTCTGTTAAATCAGCTAAAATTCGGCCTTCTTCGTCTTTAACTAATGTTCCCCTTGGTACATTCACTATTAAATCATCGGCACTGGCTCCAGTACAACGAGATGCTCCACCAGGGGAACCACTTTTGGCCTTGTACAGACGAATATTTCCCATATCTAAGAGAGTGGAGTATTGTTCATTGACGGCTAGAATGACACTGCCTCCACGACCACCATCACCACCATCAGGCCCACCTAATGGTGTGTATATTTCGTGGCGAAAACTACATAAACCGTCTCCGCCTTTGCCTGATCGCACTTCTATTACTTTTTCATCTAAAAACATTATAGACTGATTCCTTCATCTAGCCCAAGAGCTATATTCATGTTTTGCACTGCGGCACCACTAGCTCCTTTGCCTAAATTGTCGATGATTGTGGTGACTTGCATCAGGTTCTCATTTCCAAAAATCTGAATCCGTGCTTTATTAGTGTCGTTACATACAGTACAATCTAAACGTCCGTGATGAAGTTCAGGAACATTTTCGTAAGGCATGATTTCAATAAAAGAACACCCTTCATAATGTGATTGAAACACTTCTGTAAGGCTTTCAGGCGTTATTTTATGAGTGAATTGTGATGCAAAAAGATTAATGGAAACAGCCATTCCTTTATAGAAAGGGCCTAAAATAGGACTAAATAAAGGAGGATTTTTTAATTCCGTATATTTTTGCATCTCAGGCAAATGCTTGTGAGTAAGAGCGAGTGCGTAAGGGCTTGGGGCAAAAATAAATGATTCTTTACCAGCAACTTTTGCATTATTAATCTCTGTTTCATATTCTGAAATAAGCTTTTTTCCACCACCAGAATACCCTGTGATTCCATAAGCAGAAACAGGTGTTTCTAGAGGCAAAAGCCCTTTTGATGTCAAAGGATAGAGTCCCAAATTAAATGCTGTAGCATGGCATCCTGGATTTGCAATCCTATGACTTTGACGTATTTGATCTCGAAATTTTTGGGAAAGTTCTGGCAATCCGTAGGCCCAAAGTGGATTAGTACGATGAGCAGTAGAGGCGTCGATAATTTTTGTCTTAGAATTAGTGCAAAGAAGAGCGCTTTCTTTAGCGGCTTCATCTGGTAAGCATAAAAAGGTGATATCAGAAGCATTAATGAGTTTTGCTCGAGCTTCTGGATCTTTTCTAAGCGCAGAATCAATTTCTAATATTTCAATATCATCACGATTGTTTAATCTTTCATGAATCTGTAAACCAGTAGTTCCTTCTTGACCATCGACAAAAACTTTAATTTTCATTATTAGCCCTAAACTTTATTGACCACAGCACTTTTTATATTTTTTCCCAGAACCGCAAGGGCATGGGTCATTACGCCCTACATCTGGGCCTTCTTTTTTTACCGTTTCAGGCTTTACAGCGCGGCCGTCATAAAAGAACCATTCGTCATTAATTTTATGGAATTCACCAAGTTCATGATGATTGCGAGTAATGTTACCTTGCTTAAAGCGAGCAATAAACTCAACCCAACCGATATTTTTTTCTTCTTCTGTCTTTGTATTGCGAATTTCAATACCAACCCATTCTGATTCACGACTCCAAGCTTCGACACTTTTCTCATCAAACTCTTCTCTTTGAGTTGGATCTAAAGAATCTTTTAACCAAGATATTTCGTGTTTTGCATAAGCTGTATAACGAGAACGCATTAGAACTTCTGGTGAAGAAGCCTTTTCTGCTTTTTTTATAATAGGTTCACAACATTCGCTATATTTTTTAAGTGACCCACAAGGGCATAAATCTTGAGACATATGATTACCTGTTTTTAAATGATTTTTTTTAGAATCCAGAATTCTTCTTTTCCAACTCGATCTGGTAAGCTGTTTTGAGCGGGGATTTTTTCAATCACATCAAAGATACCACCAAGACGAGCCATTAATTCACCTTCAGAAGTGCAATGAGGAGGACCTTGGAAGGTATTTCCATTCACTAATGGGTAAAATAAAGAAATAATAATCCCATCGTCTTTGAGCATTTTGTACCAAACTTCAAAATACTCATCTCGACGCCCTGGGTGAATTGCAGAAAAAGTGCCATATTCGTATATAATATCAAATAACTGGCCACCTTTTTTAGGGTCTTTTGGGGACAAATCAAAAAGATCTAAATCAAGAGATTTTAGATTTTTGTATTTACGGCTCAAGCGATCTAGTTCATCTACAGCGGTTGGACTAAAATCAACAGCAAGAACATCGTGCCCTTTGATGGCCCATTGTTCAGCATCATAGCCAAATGCAGCACCAGGAACTAGAACACTTCCAGTTTTAGGACATGAAGAGTGTTCAAAAAACTTTAAAAGAGCTGGAGTAGCCTTTTTAAAATTCCAATAATCTTTGCCCTCTGAATAGAGAGAGTCCCAAAAATCGGGTAGGTTTTGTGTTAACATATTTCTGCCGTCCCTTGTTTGTATGCGAGTTGTCCACACGCTGCTAAAATATCTCTTCCACGCGGATTTCTTATGGTAATTTGAACTTTAGCAGAGCGAACTATTTCTAAAAACTGTTCAATTTCTTCTGTAGTTGGAGCTTCTAGATGTGGGTCATCACCATCATTTAAAGCGATTGCGTTGACTTTACAACGACGTGGTGCGCAAATACGAATCAATTCCTTTGCAGCTTCTTTAGTGCAAGTGACTCCTTTAATCAAAACAAATTCAAATGTCACATAATTATCTGTGCGTCTTGTATATTCGTCAGTTGCTTCTAAAAGTTTTTCTATAGGCCATGTTCTATTCACTGGCATTACAGCGGAGCGATTTTCGTTATTGGTACTATTTAAGCTAACAGCTAAACAACACGGAGTATTGCGGTCGACTAATTCCTTTATTTTAGGAACCACTCCAGAGGTGCTAATGGTCATACGCTTACGGCCCATATTAAATAATTTTTGATTATGCAACGTACAACAAGTACGATGTACATGTTCAAGATTATTCAATGGTTCGCCCATACCCATGAAAATAATATTGGTGACTTCCGCTGCAGCTCCTTCGTCATTTAAGACTTGACCTTTTTTCAAATGCCAGTTCACTCGAATGATCTCTTCTAAAATTTCCCCAGCCTCAAGATTTCTAATAAAGCCCATTTTAGCTGTTCTGCAAAAAGAACAGTTCATTGCACAGCCGATTTGAGTGGAAACACAAACTGAAAAACGACCATTGGTTGGAATCATCACTGTTTCAATGTAGTGATTATCATGAGTTTTAAATAACCATTTAATGGTACCATCCACGGATTCTTTTTTTAATTCTTCAGTTAAGGAATGAATATAAAACGCCTCTTTCATTTTGGATTGGAGAGAGGGGGAGATATTGACCATTTCTTCGATATTTTCCACTTGATTACGAAACAACCAATTTTGAATTTGTTCCGCCCTAAAAGGTTTTTCTCCTACACTTTTTAACCAAGTTTTTAATTCGTTAAGAGTCAATGATTTTATATTATGCAAGCCGTTCACTAGACGGTAAAGATAGTAAAATATACGTATTTTGTATAGATTTGAGAAAAATGAAAACCCTCCAGAAGGCTGCTTTTAGTAGTAAAAATCGTTAAAAGTCTCATTAAAAAACTCTTTTTACTAGCCTTATTGGCCTGTTATATCAAAAGCCAACTTGCGAATAGACCATTTGACAATCATAGAGATAAAAAAGTTTTCCTATTATGGCTAGGAAAACTCAGTGATTTAAGGCCAGTTATGATTTTATTATGGCTTCAAAAGATAATTAAAACATTTTACGTGTACGATTTGGTTTTACAGGCTGATCTTTGCTTTTGGGGCTTGAAGGAGGAGCTACATCTGAGCCCTTACTACTAAAGAGAGTGGCATTATCTGCTGATTTTACTTTCAGATCATAATGATTACCGTCGCAAATTTCTTCTGGAACATATCCAGAAGAGTATAAGCAATAGGTCTTAGTACCGCAAAATTCTCCAGCAATTTTACCTGTGAAATTACATACACTTTTACTGATCACTCCTGCAGGCATAGGGAATGCTTTTTTAGGCAAATCTTTATGTAATTCCTTCATGACATCAATCCATATAGGAAGAGCATCTTCAGTACCTGTGTGACCAGCTCCCATTGTACCTGGTGCATCAGGTCCGATCCAAACACCCATAGTATATTGTTTGGTAAAACCTATATACCAAGCGTCTGTATAATCATTTGTGGTACCTGTTTTTCCACCACTCGGGTGATAAAATCCATTAGACCAAACTCGGGCCGCTGTACCTCGGACATTCACATCTTTAAGCATATCCACCATGATGTAAGCAGATGGAGCTCTTAAAACTTCATGTTCAACCTTAAAATGCTTTTCAATTACTTCGCCGCTTCGATCGACAATGCTTTCGATCATGTAGGGCTCAATTCGATTTCCTCCATTTGGAAATACAGTATAAGCAGATGTCATTTCCATGAGCGTAGCACCTACAGAGCCTAAAGCAAGGCTAGGGACTGCTAATAAAGGAGCTTTTTGAATTCCAAATTTCCGAGAATAATTGACTACGTTATTCAAACCGTATTTCATGCCTGTTAAAATAGCAGGAAGATTCTTAGATAAATAGAGAGCTCTTCTTAAAGTCATCATTCCTTCAAAATCATGCCCAAAATTCGCAGGGCGCCAAGTTTTAGAAGGATCATCTGGGTCTGGAATGGTCACTGGTTGGTCGTTTACAGAATCACAAGGACTTGCTCCGTTATCCATCGCCGTTGCATAAACAAAGGGCTTAAAAGAGGATCCAGGTTGACGTAAAGATTGAACCGTTCTATTCCATTTAGACTCATTGAAATTACTACCACCAACCATAGCACGTATAGCTCCAGTTTCGTTTTCAATAAGTATGGCAGCGACTTCAGCGTGATGATATAAAAGACTATCAGGAAAGCGTCTCTTAGTTAAATCGCTCACGGTATCTTTTGAAAGATAATCTTTCTTAAATAGGGTATAAACGCTATCAAAATGAACAAGAACGCTGTCTTCTTTCATTTCGTACTTTTTAGCAAGACCAAGCCGTCTAATGCTGCGTCTTTTAATTCGCTTGCGTACACTTTCAATTTGTTTAACAGCAGCTTGTTCTGCAAATGCTTGAATTTCTGGGTCTATCGTACTGTAAATAGAAATACCATCAGCATAAAGAGAATTCTCTCCATACTTCTTTTCCATATATTTTCTTATTTCTTCATAGAAATAAAGACCAGCCTTCATTTCTTCTTTTTTCTCTATAGTATTAAGAGGTTCTTGAACATAGGACTTATACTCACTTTTTGAAATATACCCTGCATCCATCAATGCATATAGAACTGTATTTCTTCTATCTAGTGAACGCTTTGGGTGCTTGTCTGGCCTGTAGGCTTCTGGTCGTTGAAGCATACCAGCAAGAACGGCATATTGAGGAATGGATAAACTATCTAGAGGCTTTCCAAAATAAAATTTACCTGCCGCTTGAAAGCCGTAATTACCACCTCCAAGATAAACCTCATTCATATAAAACTCAAAAATTTCTTCTTTAGTATAAGTAGCTTCAATTCGAATCGCTGTCATTAATTCTTTTATTTTTCTAGAAATCTTTCTTTCGGGCGTTAAGAATAAAAGCTTCGATAGTTGCTGACTTAAAGTAGAAGCTCCTCTTAATTTAGCACCCTTAAACACACTTTCTGATATTGCACTTGGAATAGCCCAAATATTCATTCCCCAATGAGAATAAAATTTGCGGTCTTCAGTTGCCATGACTGCATTCATTGCCATTGCGGGGATCGAATCAAATGGAGTCCATTCTCTTCTTTCCACATAATATTCATGAGAAATATTATTGTCTTTATCATAAATGTTTGTGACTAATTTGGGGGCAATCTTTTCTAATTGGGAAACAGAAGGTAATTCAGAGGAATAATAATTCCAAACAGCAAAGATTGAAATAGTGATTAAAAGAACGGGGCTCATTAATATGATTAACCATAATCGAACTTTTCGATTCGATATAATCTGGCGAGTCAGGTTCAGTGTTTTTTCTTTTGTTTCTTTTGCTAATCGAATCATGCTAGTAATAAACCTAAAATATTAAAGTCCCCCTAAATTTAGCTTTTATTTTTTAAAGGAATTTTCTTTTTCAATTTGTTTTTCAAAAAAAATAAAAATTTCCCTTGACAAAAGTCCTCTCAAATCTATATTTGGCTCTACCACATGCAGATGTGGCCAAACTGGATAAGGCATCTGGCTACGAACCAGAAGATTCCAGGTTCGAGTCCTGGCATCTGCACTAAGAGGCTTAATTAATTAAGCCTCTTTTTTGTATTTCTTCAAAACCGCCAGCTAGGCTGGCGGTCCAAAATAAGCCTTCTGGCGATGATGAAATGAATAAAAAATCCTTTGATTATATTTG
>JAAYXQ010000123.1 GCA_012515825.1 Fibrobacter sp. | reverse complement strand
TTAGATGTGCCTCCTGCTTATTTAAGTGAAAAGAGCGGTGAAGAGCTTCGTGCTTCTTTACTTTGATTTTTTGAATATCTCTAGGCTTTCATAATATTATGTTAGATTTTCACCCGCTTTCTCTCTCCGATAAGCATTGGATTAATTCCTACTTAGAAAAACTACGTGATCCTATTTGCGATTATTCTTTTGCCAATCTTTTTATATGGAAACATTTATATCATACAGAATGTGCTAAAATAAATGATTTTTTAATTATTCGTTTTTGCAATCCTCTTTGTATGCAGTGTTTTTTTCTTGAACCCTTAGGAGAAGGCTCTCTACAAGATATCCTAGAGATTTTAAGAGAAGAAGCCCATCAAAATAATGTGCCTCTTCGTTTGATGTCGCTTTCGTCTTCCTTTATTAAAAAATTAAGCGGCTTAAATATTGCCTCTGATTTTTTCTGGTTTGATAATAGAGATTACGCCAACTATGTATATGACTCTAAATCGCTTTGTAAGCTAGATGAAAAAGGCTTCGAAGCTAAACGCAATCATATACGTCGTTTTGAAAAAAAATACCCCAATTATCAATACCGAGCATTATCTTCTAAAGATTCTTCTTTCGCTTTTTCTCTTTTTGATCAGTGGGTAAAACAAAAAAATGATCTTTCTGAACATAATGTAGAACGTGAGTCGATTGAAGCAGCCTTTGCTCATTTTGAAGAGCTTGAGTTAGAAGGGCTGTTGCTTTTGGTAGACAATACGCCTGTGGCTTTTTCTTTTGGATCTCGCCTCGATTCAAACACATTTTGTATTCATGCAGAAAAAGCGAATTCAAACTACCAAGGGGCTTATGCAATGATTAATAAATTAATGGCGCAAACATTATGTGAACGCTTCGAGTTTATTAATCGAGAAGAAGATATTGGAATACTCAACTTAAGAAAATCAAAACTATCATACCACCCTAAAAAAATGATTTCTAATTTCCAAGCTTTCGAAAATAAAAGTGATGAAGTGGCCATTTGGCGTTTATGGAAAACTTGTTTTAACGATAGTGACGAATTTATTTTTTCTTATTTATCTTCATATTCTACTCCTGAGACGCGTGTCCTCCACTATGAGAATCAAAAACTTATATCCATGTTTCACGTCCATCTTTTTGAAAGTGATTGGGGAAAAGTCTCCTATCTATATGGGCTCGGGACAGAACCAGAATATCGCGGTAAAGGGAAAGCAGCCCTAGTGATCGAAGAATCCTTAAAACGATCTAAAGAAGCAAATTGCATAGCTGCCTGGGTGGTTCAAGAAAATAAAGATTTCAAAAGTTGGGATACTACATTTGATTTTGCAGCTGTCGGAGAAACAGTTCTTCAATTTGTCACACCAGATAATTTTGAATTTGGTGGAGACGATAAAAATGATTTTGGTCTATGTCGACTCCTTGCTCCAAAAGAATATTTACAGAAATATGTTGATTTACACCCAGATGCAAAAATCGATTTTGATTATCATGACCGTATTTTCCCTGAAGTTTCTGGGCGTTATCAGTCAAATCATGGGTTAATCACGTTTACGCCGTCCTCCTCTTTTTCAAAAGAAGTTCTAAATCCTAAACTAGTACTTTCCTTATATCCTCTAAATGGAGGCCTAAGATTAAAAGTATAGGGAAGTTTATCAGATGAAAGATTCGCGTTATTCTAAAATTCTACAAAGTCTTCATGAATCAAGCCAACTACGATTCTTACGAGAAATGTCTCAAAAGCATGGATCTCGTCTTGAATTCGAAGGGAAAAAGTACATTAATCTATCCTCTAACGATTACTTAGGGCTCGCTTTTGATTCGAGTCTTTTAACCGAGTTTTATAAATCTCTTTCAAAAGAAACTGTAGTTAATTCTTACGGGTTAGGGGCTTCTTCTTCTAGACTTCTCACTGGAAACTCTCCTCTTTACACTCAAGTCGAAAAGAAACTCGCTAGCTTATATTCTAAAGAAGCAGCCTTGATTTTTAATAGTGGCTATCATGCCAATATTGGAATTCTCCCCGCTCTTTCTAGTAAAAAAGACTTAATTCTTTCTGATAAATTGAACCACGCTAGTTTAATTGATGGTTTTAAGCTTGGAGACGCCACTCTTGTTCGCTATCGCCACTTCGATTATGAACAACTAGAAGAAATTCTCACGTTAAGGTGTCAAGAATTTGATCATGTTTTTATTGTTACAGAATCCATTTTTAGTATGGATGGTGATATAGCAAACTTAAAACGCTTAGTAGAAATTAAAAACAAATTTAATGCGTTCTTGTATGTAGATGAGGCACACGCTTTTGGATGTAGAGGTGAACATGGGCTTGGGATTTGTGAAGAGCAAGGCGTCACTTCAGAAGTAGATTTTATTGTAGGTACTTTTGGTAAAGCAATTGGCTCTCAAGGGGCTTATATTGTGTGTTCTCAAATTACTCGAGACTATTTGATCAATACCATGCGTTCTCTAATTTTCACAACAGGGCTCCCTCCTGTGACCTTATCTTGGTTACTTTTTATTCTAGAAAGATTAGGTGCGTTTAAAGAAAAACGTGATCATCTTTTGTCCCTCTCTAAATTAATTCGAGGCTATTTGCAAAGCAATGGTAAAACGACCGTAAGTGAAAGCCATATTATCCCTATTATTTTAGGCGAAAATAAAGAGGCGTTACTTGCTGCTCAACAATGGCAAGATAACGGTTTTCTTGTATTCCCGATTCGGCCTCCTACGGTGCCTATGGGTACAGCACGCCTTCGCCTCTCTTTAACCGCAGACATGGATGAATCGGTCCTAAAACCTCTGCAATCTTTGATACCATGAAGCATTATTATCTAAACAAAAAAAATCAATCAAAGCTGATTCTCTTTTTTTGCGGCTGGGGAAACGATTACCATCCTTTTCTAAATCTTTTATGCAAAGACTATGACGTCTTGATGCTTTATGATTATAGAGATTTGAAAACAGAAATCGATTTTCAAGAATTACTTGCCTCTTATAAAGAAGTGCATTTGATTTCTTGGTCGCTTGGCGTTTTTGTAGCAAACCATTTATTTCAAGATGTACCCTTTTCTTCTACCACAGCGATCAACGGGACTCTCCAAGCGATAGATGATCGTCTCGGGATTCCTGTCGCTATTTTTGATGGCACGATTCAACTTTTCAACGAACGCAATCGAGACAAGTTTTTTAAGCGCATGTGTTTGCATCCAGAGGCTATCACTTTTTTTGAAAAGAATAAGCCCGAACGCGAATTAGACGAGCAGTTAGAAGAATTAAAAATTCTTAGAGATTTAATTCTTAATCATCCGCCTAAAAAAAATATTTACAACAGAGCGATTATTGGAACAGAAGACGCGATATTTCCTCCTCAAAATATGATTCATTACTGGAATGGGCTTGTCACAGAAGAAAATCTAATCCAATTAGAAGCTCCTCATTTTTTATTTCATTTATACCGCCAGTGGAGTGATTTGTGCCCATCCATATTGAAAAATCCCTGATTAAAGAACGTTTTAGTAAGAG
>JAAYXQ010000308.1 GCA_012515825.1 Fibrobacter sp. | reverse complement strand
TTTACTGATCCAAACGGGCGTTCTGGTATGAATTATCGTATGATCGCCACCAGTGGTGATCGAGTAGCCAAACCCTCAAAAGAGGAGAAGGCGGTATAATTATGGCTGAAAAAATTAAAGTATGTACTAGTAATTTTGGAAAAGGCGCTCAAGATATTGCCGTCTATAAAAAGTTAGGTGGTTATGCTAATATCTCTTCGCGTCTATTTGATTTATCTCAATTTGAAGTGATTGATTTAGTCCAGCGTTCAGGCCTTCGTGGCCGTGGGGGAGCTGGGTTCCCAACTGGTCTAAAATGGAGCTTTGTCCCTAGAAATACGGGCAAGCCAGTTTACATTGTTGTCAATGCTGACGAAGGTGAACCTGGTACATTTAAAGATCATTTCTTAATGACAGAAGATCCTCATCGTTTAATTGAAGGTTTGATTATTGCTGGTTGGGCTTTAGGCTCTAGAACAGCATACATCTACGTGCGTGGTGAATTTTTACCTTGCATTGAATCCCTAAATAAGGCCCTGAATCAGGCTTATGCTGAAGGCTTGCTCGGAAAAAATATCGGTGGCACTAAGTTTAGCTTTGATATTTTTGTTCATCGTGGCGCAGGTGCTTATATTTGCGGTGAAGAAACTGCTTTGATCAACTCTTTAGAAGGTCAAAAAGGGCAACCTCGCTTAAAACCTCCATTCCCTGCGGTGAGTGGTGCATGGAAGTCTCCTACTTGCGTAAACAACGTTGAAACATTGATGGCTTTACCATGGATTTTCCAAAATTCTCCTGAAGCCTATGCGGCTCTTGGTACTGCTTGTGCTGGGGGTACAAAAGTATTTTGCGTCTCTGGAGATGTGAAGAGAACAGGTGTCTATGAAGCGCCTCTCGGCACTCCTTTAATGGAGCTTTTAACTTCTTCAGATTATGCTTGTGGTATTGATGGTACATTAAAGGGAGTAATTCCTGGTGGTTCTTCTTGCCCAGCACTTTTACCTGAAGAATGTGAAAAGGCTACACTAGATTATGAATGCATGGCTGGTCTTAAAACCATGTTTGGTTCTGGTGCCGTGATGCCATTTAATACAACACGCGATGTCGTTGTTTTGTTGAATACACTTGGCAATTTCTATTCTCATGAATCGTGCGGTCAATGCACTCCTTGTCGTGAAGGCACTGGCTATGCAAAGCGTATCCTTAATGCGATTATTAATGGTGAAGGTCATGACGGTGATTTAGAATTACTACTAAGTATAGCTGATCAGTATAACGGAACGACTATTTGTCCTTTGGCTCCTGCATTAGGCGCTCCAATGACTGCATTAATAAAAAAGTATCGTTCGGAATTCGAAGCTTATATCGAAAAGAATCCTAATCATGGGTCTCCGAGAATTTGTGCCACCTATCGTCCTGGAGCATTCTGGTAAATCATGAGTAACTATTATAATATGCCAAAACTACCTACTGCTGACAGTCCAAAAGTCGCGATTTTTGTTGATGATAAAGAAGTGTTAGTTCCTGGCGATACCAATTTATTAGAGGCACTCAAAGCTGTAGGTATTGAGACTCCTCATATTTGTTATCA
>JAAYXQ010000122.1 GCA_012515825.1 Fibrobacter sp. | reverse complement strand
TGTGTGTTTTTTATTATATCGACTACGAGATGAGAACTCACAAGTTATTGAGTTCGATTAAAATCATGTTGAACGTAGTGAATTAAATGATTTTAAGCCTCGCGCAAGGGAGCTTCTAAAAATTATTGAAAAGCCGTTTTTATAAAAAAAGCATTACAAACCCTTTTCATCCATAAAAAACAACCTCTTATCCATTTCTATCTGCTATTTTTGCAGAAATAAAACTACCTTTCACGTGTGAAGAATATAATTGTTTCACTTCTTTGTTTTCTTTTTATTGCTATGGGAAACGCTTATGCGGGTAGAGCTTCTTTTCCGCTTGACTCTACTTTTGACTATAATGCCCCGTCCACCGTTTCTGTCGATTATAAAGAGCCATTACCTGTTTTAATTCCTTTCGGTGAAATTCTCGTTCAAAATGTTTTTGTCTGGGCATGGGATCGTTATCATCTAGGGGTAAATTACGCAAAAATTAGTCCCGAAGTATGGAAGAGAAACATAAAAAATGGCTGGACTTGGGACAACAACCACTTTGGAATCAACTTTTTCGGGCACCCATATCAAGGCGTTTTTTATCATGCTGCCGCAAGAGCTTCTGGATATTCCTTCTACCAAAGCGTTTTATTTGATATGTTTGGATCATTCTCATGGGAATTTTTTTGTGAAAATGAATATCCCTCATTAAATGATTTTATTATGACAAGCTACGGTGGTGCTTTTTATGGTGAAATTCTGTATCGACTATCAGAACGCTTGTTAGTTAAACCAAAGCCAAATTGGATAGATCACGCTGGAGCCTTCATTTTAAATCCATACACCTACTTGCACCGCAGAATAACTGGTACGAGACCCAATCATCCTCATTATTTTCCAATAGAGCTCTCGGTATTTACTGGTGCTGGATTTCGTTTTGGTAGTGATTATCGATACGACAAATCTCCCGCTGATCGATTGGATGACAAATGGGAAGAGCTTTTTGGCTTTGCTGGTCTAAACTTAGTCTATGGATCTCCTAATCGGGTATTAAAAAAGCCCTTTGAATATTTTACGATTCAAGCCACTCAAGAAATGGGACAACGAGAACGTTTATTTAATTTAGAAGTTCTTGCCAAATTAAAAAACATCAATAAGGTTTCAGGAAAAGATTGGTTTGATTTTGCGACATACACTAGCTATGATGTATTCTACGGTGATTTAGTCGAGATGAGTGCTTTTTCTCTGGGCCTTGGTAGTGATTTCAATGTTTGGCTTCGTCCCTCTCTTTCTTTTAGGTTAACAAGCATTCCATCCTTTGTCATTCTAGGCTCCACAGACTTTAATTACGATGATCTTTTAAAAGAGTTTTATCCTGATTATGAACCGACAAGAACATACCAATTGAATTATGGAGTACACTATAAAGCCGCTTTTGATATTTCAGCCAAATACGGACGCATTTCAAACCATACTAATATTTTTCTGTTAAAAACAATGCCTTCTTCAGCACCGCATTACGGAGCGACTGGCTGGGATATTGTTGGTTTTAATATTTCCAATATTGATTTCTTTCTTGCAAAACACATTAATTTAGGGCTTAACTTAAAATTCTATTTTAAGATTGCTGCCTATGAAGGCGAATACTTTGAGCCAATGTCGAGAACAATGGAATCCTTCGGCCTTTACGTGAAGTATTTATTTTAAGCCTCAAGATTAATTGATATCTACGCTTACAACTTATGCAAAATAAATGTTTGAAAACTCCTATGATCGTTTAGATGCACCTGAATTCGGAATTTTCACTTGACGTTTTTGAGAGCGTAATTGATCTAA
Source organism: Fibrobacter sp. (assembly GCA_012515825.1). GTDB lineage: Bacteria > Fibrobacterota > Fibrobacteria > Fibrobacterales > Fibrobacteraceae > Fibro-01. Next base: position 5,543 of record JAAYXQ010000122.1, on the reverse strand, counting down.
AGACATAAAAGAATAATAAGGGGAAAATATTAAATAAAATACCCCTAGATAAGCCATCCAAAAAAGAGATTGGGAAAGAACGGCTTCTAACGACCAAAGATTTTCAACAAATAAAGAGATCACAAGAGCCACAAAAGCCCCTATTGCAATCACTGGAAGTTGTTTTAAGGATGCTTGAATGATAGAGCCCGCTTTAGGTTTCCCTTCTTTTAGATGCACTCCAGTATACCAGCCGACGGTTAAAGCATCGGCAAATAATAATATCAGTAAACAGGCCCAACTTAAAAGGCTTACTTCAATCCATACAGCAAAACCACTTAGTAATAAAGCACCTATAAATAAAGCGAACAAAGACTTAACCCAAGCTTTTGGCACCAAGAAAGAAAGAAGAATAGAAATTAAACTGCACCATAATAGTAATTTGATAATGACATTATCTGAGCCGTCTAAAACGAAAAGAGCTAATGGAACAATGAGACTCGTGGCTAAGAAAAAGAGGCCAGAGAATACTCCCCCGATAATAAAACGAACTATGAAAATAGCTATTACACCCCCAAATAAAGGGAAGTAAGGCTTTAATTCAGCAAGGTTTAATCCTGAGCTCACCTTTATAGAAAAACTTTCAGAGGCAGCTAAAATAAAGGAGAAAAGTTCATTTCTTGAAAAGAAGAGAAGAAGGAGAAGCACTCCTGACAGCAATAAAAAAATCAAGCGTAACCGAAATAAGGTTTCTAATAAACGCTGCCAAAAACTCGGTTTTTTTCTCAATTCCATAACTACCTCGAAATCACTAATTTTTGTTTCACAGAAAAGACTTGTTTTTTAGCCATTTCCGATGCAGGTACATCACTTTTTACGATATAGTGATATAAACCATTAGCTAAAAGACGTCCATAAAAATCTCTACCATCCCAAAAGGTTTCACCCGATTTCGCATTTTTTAATACTTGTACAAGGCGACCATTTTGGTTGTATATATAAATAGAAACAACTGCAGAGCGATCTATAGCCAAGTCCTTAAAATAGAAAGTAGTTCCCTTTTTGCCCATTGGATTTGGAACATTAAAAACATCCATCAATCCTTTTTGCAATGTTTCAGTGAGCTCTACAAATACAGATTTTTCTGCCCGATTTCCTAAAATATCATAAGCAGATACCTTAAATTCATAAACACCTGGAGGATACGATGATTCAGCAAAGGTCATTCGTAACATGACTTTCTTACTTGTTTGTTCTAAGTAAGGCCACGGATGGAAAGGAGCTGTTTTCCCTACGACTTCAAATGAAATCCCTTCGTCAGCTTCTTCTCTAAAATCAATCGCCGTAGAATCTTCTATTACCACTTGTAAACACCCTGGACTCTGCAAACGAATCCGATCTCCCTCAGCGATACTCGAAAAAGATGAAGTTGTTAAACAAGATTGTATTTTAATCTCTGGAGGGCTTTGATCATTGATGGAATCGGCATAAGAAGAAGTTCCAGAAATCATAATACTATCAACTAACATTGTTCCTACATAGGGATTATCATTAGAATAAGCCCACGCATATACTTGAGCATTGGAATCTCCAAATGCGATTTTTCGTGGAGTGATGAATTCTGTAGAAAATTGTCCCTGCTTTACATTTACTGTTTCGGAATAAATGGGACGCCCAGAATAAGATATATCTAAATATTTAGGTATGCCATCAGTATTAGGTATGCCATTACTAATTTTCTTTATGTAAGAGCCTTCTCTTACATCTAAGTATATTTTACCAGAAGACATCTCTGATACTGTTCCAGAAAGTGTTATTTTATCAAGAGCTTGAATCGTATCCAACGGTTGATCTAATTTCACGTTTAACTTAGAAGAAGGTATCGATAAAACAGGCTCTCCCAATAAAACATAACGTTCGTTATTGTTCCGTTGTCTGGTAAAGCTCATTAGATGACGTCCCTTGGCTGCCCAGAAAGCATTTCCTAAAGTTTGATCTTCATGGAAAAACGAATTGAGAATAACTCCTCTTGCTAAATTTTCGTTATTGGAAGCAAATGTTTCTCTTGTTGCTCCTATAGAAGCAATCGCTCCTTTACTTGCGGCACCAAGAAAGACTTCTGAAAGAGACATTTCGTCTCCTTTGTCAAAGCGGCCTACTGTACAAGAAAAAGATCCCAGTATAGTATAACGTCCTTGATTTGAAACACGATCTATATAAGAGGGCTTTAATAAACCTTCTCCAGCCCAATCAGTAATTGAGCCATGGCCAAAATAAATAGTAAAAAGAGCACCTTGATTGATACTATTAATTAAATCAGTTGCCGCTTCTGGCTTTTGATTTAACGCATCTGGAACATAATCTAAAAGATAAATTTTACTGTAATCTACTCGTGTTTTATTATGCTTTGCAAGACTATCTATAGTAGCTACTAATTTTTCTTGACTTTCTGTATGAGGCGTATGGTCAACAGAAGCACCATTAAGTGCATCATCTGCAGCAAGAATGATATTATTACGCCAACGCCCATTATCAAAAATACCGACTTGTTCGTATTCCTTCACTTTTTCAATATAAGAATAGAACGCCATTTCAGAAGAAACAGGAAGACGACCAACAGAGAGATCTATATCATAATTCCCATACACTACAACCTCACCAATATCAAGCGCAGCAAAAAAGTCATCTGTTGCCATATCTTCTCTTTCAAAAGGAGGAACATATATTTGCGGCAATTTCGTATTAATTTTTCTATAATCATAATGACCTGTGCCACCTAGTAGAACATATTTTAAGTTCGGGCAAACGGACCTTGCATAAGCAATGTAATTTCGAATCGCAATTGGATCGAGACTGCCGCCATTGTATACTTTGTATATATCTTCTGTTAAAACAATCGTCGTGGGAATACTTTTGATAATTTCTCCACTCGAACGAAATTCTGCTAACTCTAAACCAGGCTTTTGAAATGCTTCTGATGTGATAATTAGATATTCCGTTTTAGAAGAAATATTTTCTAAACGAGTTAAAACGCCATTCATTCGTTCAGGAGTTGCTTCAATTTTTAGATCCGATTTAAAGTAGTTATTTCGATAAACAAGATAACGTATATCATCTGATAGAGAAAGACTATCTATCGCATAGCCATTCTGAACACGCAAAAGACCAAGAGGTTCACCGTTTTTAAATTTTAGAACTCGAAGAGATTCATCAGAAACTGGAATACGAATCACACCACTTACCATCCCAGGTAAAAACCATTCAGCAGAATCCACTTGAGTATTCCAATCATAAGCAATACTGTAACCATCAAAACGATCAAATAGGCCAGTATTTGGTAACATGGTCACAGTATACTCATTTCCATTCGCTTTTAGATTGGATACACTAAAAACAAAATTACCCCCATTCATTAATGTATCATGTTCTATTAATGACGCGCCATTTACGGAAGCTGTAAAATTGATTTTACTCATTCTATCTTTATAGGGTAAAGCAGAATAAGTTGAATTAGTTGATTGAGAAAGATCACCTACTTTATAAATCGCTGTCGAACGATGAGGTAGAAAAGAAAATGAGACCACTCCCTGACCCCCTTCTTTTATGCCTTTTAAAGTAGAAGTAGAAGGGAAATATAAATCAGAAGAAGAAAGACTCAAAGTATCTTTAAATGAATGCCAAAACCAAAACCACTCTTTTCCTGTGGATGTTTCCCAAAAAAGTTCTTTTCCAAAATATGTATCTCTTAAAAGAGCTTCTTTTTCTGCTCGAACATAACGTTTCCAGGCGATGTCTTTAGGATTCGAATAAGTAGAAGTGCTTAAATTTTCTAAACGCTTGGGAGAGCCTTGATCAGACCAACCCAATTGAAAATATTGGTAAAAACTATAGGGTGAAACTGAAAAATAATAAGGGGCTTTAGGAAATAAACTGTCTTTTTTCCATAAAGACGTACCATACCCTACAAAAACAAGAGTATCGCCATCATCAAAAATCCCATTAGGCGAAAGGTCTCTACCATTATGATCTCGAATTTCTATAGGAATCTGAAATAATTGGGCTGGTAAGATATCAGAAGTAGAGGTGATTTCTTCTTGAAGAGTATCTGCAGATGCTCCATAAAGGCGCCATTTTGAAACAGGGACGCCACTCATTTTATCTTCTAAACCAGCCGCACTCAAAGCACTTCGAATCAAAGTAAAAGGAACGGCGTACAAGCCATCTTCACTTAAACTTGCGACCTCTTGATTACCAATAGAAAATCGAGCAATCCATTCTACATTGGAAAGCTCAGAAACGGCAGCTCGACGAAGGGCATTATGATTCCGAGACACACCCCATTTCGAAGCGGATTTAGAATTCAATACTTTAGCTAAAGCTCTTTTTCCAGGGAAATATCCTTTGGCTTTTTTAGAACGAAATTCGACTGAAATTTCAAACTGCTCACGAACGGTATAAAAAGAAGCTTTACTTTTTAACAGAGGCACAGAAATATCAATCATCCATAAACCATCTCGAAGGAAAGGTTTCGAGACAATTGTTTTTAATGAAGGAATAGAATCTTTTTGACACCAAATCGATGTCATTGTTTTTGTTTTAGTATCACGAATAGCAACCGATGGAGGAATAGAATCAGGCAACGCCACTCGATAAACACGATACGGTAAATCTGAATCATCTACATAAAAACTATTTTCTGGAGTTAAGCGAATGCCTCCCTCTGGACAAGCTTCAGAAGAAAAATCCAAAATGGAATCTCTGTAAACAAATTTGGTTTCTTTATCTTCAAAAACACCACCAGCAAAAGCAGATGTAGCAAATAGCAGAAAAGTAATGTAATATAATGCAAATTTCATAATTTTATTTAGTGATTCTTCTACAAGATAAAAAAATCAACGCGGTAAAAGAATCTCCATTAAGTAGTATCCATTGCCATTTGTGCTAAATTGAACGATTTCACCATTCTTTGCCTTAGAATAAAATAATCTAAAAGAAGAAGGTGCGACTCCACGCTCTAAAATGGCCTCTAATTCGTGACGAGAGATCTTCATTCCTGTCGTCCAAGGCTTTAAGTACCAATGCCATGGCTGCCAATTAAAAATACCTCGAGTCGATTGTATAAAGGAACGAAGCATTAAAGAATATTCATATTCAAAAAAAGCCAAGTATTGATCCACTAAGGCTCTCTTTTCTACTTCATTTTGAGTTTTAAAATCTGTAGGGAAAAATATAGTATTTGGGTCTTCATTTTTATAAGTAAATCGAATTCGGTCGGAAAGTACTGATACCTTTAAATTGGGATTATCTAAATGTTCAAACTCCGTTTCACTTGTCTGCTTGTAGTCTAAGAATAAACGATTGGGATCTAAAACAGAATGAACTTTTAATGCCTCTGGAGTTGTATTGATTTCCTTAAAACGATAAACCGAAAGACGTTCTCCTTTGGAGGCCTTCGATAAAACAGCCAAAAGATAAGACCCAGAAGGTTCTTTTAAAACCCAAGAAGCTAATTGTTTCTTTTCAAACTTTAACATAAACGCATCTAAGACTCCTGCGGAATCATA
>JAAYXQ010000121.1 GCA_012515825.1 Fibrobacter sp. | reverse complement strand
GGTATTGTGATTGGTGTTGCTGCCGTGATTACAATGGTCGCTATGGGAGAAGGGTCCAAAAAATCAATTCGAGATCAAATGACTTCGATGGGGACAAATGCGATTACCATTATGCCTAATTCTTCACGAAGAGGGCCAGTGCAATTAGATGCGAGTGGCTCCACTGAAACGTTAGAAGAAGCCGATATTTTTGCATTGCGAAAAAAAGCAGTCTTTATTAAAGAAGTTTCACCTGTGGTTACTGCGAATGGGCAAGCAGTAGTGGGGAATAATAACTGGCCTGTTTCATTAACTGGAATAAGTGCAGAGTACTTAAAAATCCGAAACTATGAAATGGAAGATGGTATTATGTTTGATGATCAAATAGACCGAATGGCAAAAGTCTGTGTGATTGGGCAAACCGTGGTGAATAATCTATTTCCAGAAGAAAACCCAATTGGAAAAATAATTCGCTATAAAAACATTCCATTAAAAGTAATCGGGACATTAAAGCCAAAAGGTTCCAGTGGTTTTGGGCAAGATCAAGATGATGTTATTTTTACTCCATATCAAACCGTCATGAAGCGATTTAATGCGAATACGGAAATTCGTACGATATATGCGAATTCGATTGGAGAAGGGTATGCTGAACAAGCTACAAATGAGGTGTTAGAAATTTTAAAAGAACGCCGAAACTGGACAAAGCCAACAGAGCCATTTAGAGTTAGAACTCAAGAAGAGATGATTCAAATGGTCACCAGTACGTCTGAGTTGCTTTCGATTGTGCTTACAGCAATTGCAGGTATTAGTCTTTTTGTGGGAGGCATAGGGATTATGAATATTATGTATGTTTCTGTGACGGAGAGAACGAAAGAGATAGGGCTTCGTATGGCGATTGGTGCGCGCGGTAAAGATATTTTACTTCAGTTTTTATTTGAGTCTGTAATTATTAGTTTGCTTGGTGGATTAGTCGGAATTCTTTTGGGTATATTATCAGCTCAAGGTGTCAAATTATTCTTAAATTGGCCTATGAGTGTTTCGTTTACAAGTGTGATTGTGAGTTTTCTTGTTTGTTTTGCAACGGGTGTATTTTTTGGATGGTACCCAGCTAAGAAAGCGAGTCGTTTAGATCCTATTGAAGCACTGCGTTTTGAATAACTTTCAAAGAAATGAAATGTGGTTATAATCGTGTTATTGCTAATTTGAGTGACGAAATATGGCGTTAAGTGTCCTATAAGAAAGGATATAAAAAATAGGGTTTTTATAAAATAGGTGAATTATGTTAAGTATTTTGTTAAAGTCTGCTCCTGTGATTGGCATTTTAAGAGATATTCCTATGGGAGCAGAAAATGATTGCCTACGAGTTTCAAAACGTTGTGGCTTAAAGGCGATAGAAGTGACAATGAATACGCCAAATGCTGATGTGATCATAAAAAATATGCGCTCCATTGCTGATCCATTAGACATTTTGGTTGGCGCGGGTACTGTTCGATATTTAAGTGAATTAGAAACGGCTATTTCTGCTGGTGCTCAATTTATTGTGACGCCAACGATTTCAGAAGAAATTATCAAGCGTTGTGTAAATCTTCAAATACCTATTATTCCTGGAGCACTTTCTCCAACAGAGATTCAGCGTGCTTATGATTTAGGCGCTTCTTTTGT
>JAAYXQ010000120.1 GCA_012515825.1 Fibrobacter sp. | reverse complement strand
CACGCCCACTTCTGCTTCGGGAATAAAAGAATGTTTAAAATCAGGAAAATGAAATACTTCTGTTACAGTCTCTTCATCTAAGGAAATCGTTTTGTTTTTTGAAAGATCTCCTGTAGTTAGGAAGCCATTAAAACTTAAGCCAAAGTAATGCGTTCTAGTCCAGAAATCATCTGCAAAAGAGAAAACCGTGAAGCATAATATTAAGAGAAGGAATTTTTTCATAAAAGGGCTTCCTTTTTATGTTAAAAACGAAAATTAAAGTCTACTTCAAAATAGTTTATTCAAAAATAATGAAAGGCTTTTTCTGATCAAATTCACTTATAAAATAATTAATTCAAAAAACTATAGAGAAGCATAATGAAACATTGCATCAATACATTTTTTTGCTTTAATTTGAACAGAATCTTCAATTTCAATAGAGAGAGCTTTTTCAGGATGGCGAAGCGTTTCTAAAATATTGGATAGTGAGTTAGACTTCATATACTTACACATACTGCAGCTGCCAATAAATGTATGATCAGGCATTTCCGATTGCATGCGAGCATTTAAGCCACACTCGGTGAGTAATAAAAATGGGGTATGCTTAGGTGAGTTTCTGATGTACTGCACCATTTGGCCAGTGCTTCCGACAAAATCACTAAGTAAAGCAACGCCTGGATGGCATTCGGGATGACTAATTACTTTTAGCCCAGGATTTTGTTCTCTAAAAAAACGAATCATTTCTGGATCGTACTGCTCATGAACATAGCAACACCCGTCAAACAAGACGATTTCTTTATGAATGCCTTTCTTTTCAAGTTCCGCTTGAACGTTTTGCCCCATTAAATGATCGGGAACAAAGACAATTTTATCATTTTCAATATGAGAAAAAATATCGATAACATTAGAACTAGTCACGCAGACATCGCACTGCGCCTTAATTTCTGCAGTAGTATTAATATAGCAGACAAAAGTATGGTTTGGATAAATACGATGAAGTTCTTCAATTTGATTTACAGTAATACTATCTGCTAAGCTACAGCCAGTGAGAGGGCCAGGAATTAACACTTGTTTATGAGGGTTTAGAATTTTTGCCGTTTCTCCCATAAAACGAACAGCAGCAAAAATAATACGATCGGCGTTAATTTTTGTGGCATCTTGACTTAGTTTAAAACTATCGCCATCAAAATCGGCAACAGAATAAATAATTTCTGGAGATACGTAGCTATGAGCAAAAATAACTGCATTTTGCTGTTTTTTTAACTCTATAATTTCATTGATCATAGGAATCATGTTTTCACAAGCTTCCATGCTGTAATTACATAAAACGCTTCCAGGCTGGATCGTTTTAAGACGTTGGTATAATTCTTGAGCTGTCATAGTGTAAAATGTAGAAAATTGAGGACTGATAATTATTTTTTAATAATCGTTTTTTACTTGTTTCGGGAAAATCATTTCGAGAGACTCGTTTTGAGGAAAGTATTGTCGAATAATGCTAAGACTAATTAAGGCAAGTTTTGAAAATGACACCTGTTTCAGGAGAATATTCCCACGAGACTCTTTTTAAATGAGTTGTTTTTCAAATTAAATTTTTTAAGAATCAAAGAAAGTCAGAATAATTAAGATAAAGACGAATAAGCATATTCATTGATTTCAGAATAAACTTTTTGGGCTTGAACGGTATAAAAACGATCTTCTTCAGGGCACCACGCTGTTAACGCTTTACCGTAAACACAACCAGAATCAAGGCCAATAAAACCAGGGAGTTTCACAAGCCCTTTTTTGGCCCAATGCCCAAAAACGATTTTTTTAGGCCACTCTACCTGTTTGAACCATGGTTGATTATCCCATAAACGAACAGAAAGCAAAACATCGGGATTCATATCTTCCAGTTTATCTTTATAGGGTTCTATCCCTGCATGAACTAAAAGAGCTTCTGGAGTATCAATCCATAGAGGCCATTTAGAGATCACCGAATAAACATAATCGATATTAGTAATCCTTTTCAAGCGTTCCCGTTCTTTTTCAGTCCATTTTATTTTAGGAGTATCTAAAGTTTTAAGAAGACGAGCTTCATGATTGCCTAGTACACATTGAATTCCAAGTTCTTGAGTTAATTCAATGCATTTTAAAACATGAGGCCCTTTATTAATCATATCACCTGTTTGGTATATGGTATCGGAGCCTTTCACAAAACCAAAATCTTCGATGATTTGAACGAGTTCTTTATAACAACCGTGAACATCGCCTATAAAAAGAGAACGTTTCATAACTCACAAACTTTTAGAATATTTTGCACTTCTTCAGCAGATAATTCTCTAAAATCACAAACGGGAGTCGAACCTAAAAGAATTCCACAAAAAGAAATTCGTTTTAAATCTTTAATTTGGTAACCGAGACTTTCCATCATGCGACGAATTTCTCTGTTTTTACCTTCCGTAAGTACCATTTCTACAAAACCATTTTTAAGATAAATCGCTTCTGCGTGGCCAGTTTCTCCATCGCCAATATCCACCCCATCAATAATTTTTTCAGCATCTGCTTTAGAAAGAGGAGGTTCACTCCACACTAAATAGCTACGCTGAATTTGATAACTTGGGTGTGTTAAACGGTGTGCGAGCTCTCCATTATCAGTAAAAAGCAAAAGACCACGGCTTTGCAAGTCGAGTCGTCCAATATATTTTAGCCCTTTATAACCTGGAGGTAAATAATCATATACCGTTTTTCTCCCTTGAGGATCAGAAGCGGAACAAACACATCCAGGAGGTTTATGAAATAAAAGAATGGTGGTCTTTTGAGGTAAATGGGCGAGTTTTCCATCAACTAAAACCGTATCGGATGGAGAAACTTGAGAACCTAATTCTCGAACAACTTCATTATTCACCATCACACGCCCTTCTGCAATAAGGGTATCAGCGGCACGCCTAGAGGCAATACCACAAGAAGATATAAACTTATTTAATCTCATGAGATTCCTCAGAAGGAGAAGGGTATAGCAAACCATATCGAATGCCAGCGGTGCTAATTTTAAAAGATTCGACGTGAAGCCTTTCTAATAAACTTTTTAGCCAATATAAACCACAAATAATTACATCACTACGGCCATTTTCAAGACCTGGTAAAAGAGCGCGCAATTCTTTGGAAAGATTAGAAATTCTCATCGTAGTTTGCTCTAAATCGTTTAAAGTCATTTCGAGGCCTTCGATTTGTTCATATTTAAACTGATTTAAGTTTAAATACACCATCGCAAGTGCTGTAGCTGTTCCACCAATGAAAACGACTTCTTTTTTTGAAAAAGCACGCACAGGGTATTCTTTAAACGTCTCTTTCACAAAATTCTTATACTCTGGTCCAGGAATTGCCCCCATCTTTTTAAATAAATAGAGAGCACCCACGGGAATAGATAAACATTTATTTCTTAAGCAAAGTTCTGTAGATCCACCACCAATATCTAATGTCAGTAACTCAGAATGATACCATTCGCTAATGGCTTTATATGTAAGAGCGGCTTCTTCTTCACCAGAAATGATTTGAGGCTTAAACCACAGAGCTTTTTCTACAGCTAAAATAACTTCATCACTATTTGATGCTTTTCGCATTGCTTCTGTCATCGCCACTGCCTTAAGATCTACTCCTAAAGCATGAACGGTCGAGCGAAAACGTTCCAATATTATAATTAAATCGTTTAATCTTTCTTCAGAAATGGCTCCAAATTCATAAACATCTTCTCCGAGACGACATACTTCGACTTTTTGAAGTTTAGGAACGAGCTTTTCTTGACCGTTTTCTTGCTTTTCAAAAGCGGCGATTAATAAAATACAGCTATGACTACCGATATCTATAGAGGCAAGTAGTTTATTTGGCACCTGAATCCTCTTTTGGATCGTCTCCGATCAAAGATTCTCGAATTTTTTCAACAAGAGAAGTAGAGTGGAGTAGAAATTCTTTTGCATTAGAAATCGCTTCTTCAACAACGGATTCGGGATAAAGGTCAGCCCATCTTGCGACTAAAACCGCAGATTCAGAGCCGAGTTCTTTCTGTTCGCGAATTTCTACAGCCATTTTTAAAGCAAGTAGCATTCCTAATTCAAATGGTTTGGGATTTTCTTTCCCTTCGAGTCGCTGTTCGATACGGGAAATTTTCTCGTATAAATCTAAACTTTCAAATTCTTGGAGGTCTTTTTCTGAAATCATGCTAATAAATTTATAAAAATATCTATAGGGTACTTCAAAAAATCGCTTTGGTGAAGAAAAATTGATTGCGAACAAGCGGAAGAAGGAACGAGAAGCGGAAAATACTGGTGGTATTTGCGTCGGCGCGACCCACATTTTAAAGTGTTTTGATGAAATGTGTGTATGCTATAAAGCAGATTATAGAGTGGAAAAAAAGGATAAACAGAAAAGTGGAGAGAATACTTGCGAGAACTTGCATTTGCATGACTAGCGGAGTATATAGGAATGTTTAGGATGTTTAAAAAATAAAAGAGAGCCGTAAAGACTCTCTTTTATTTTTAATGCTTTGAAAGAATTATTTCTTAGCAGCAGCTTTCTTGGCAGCAGCTTTCTTAGGAGCGGCTTTCTTAGGAGCGGCTTTCTTAGGAGCAGCTTTCTTAGGAGCGGCAGCTTTCTTAGGAGCGGCAGCTTTCTTAGGAGCAGCAGCTTTCTTAGGAGCGGCTTTCTTAGGAGCAGCGGCTTTCTTAGGAGCAGCAGCTTTCTTAGGAGCAGCAGCTTTCTTAGGAGCAGCAGCTTTCTTAGGAGCAGCAGCTTTCTTAGGAGCAGCAGCTTTCTT
>JAAYXQ010000119.1 GCA_012515825.1 Fibrobacter sp. | reverse complement strand
AATTGAGCCCGTCTAAAAAATGGAGTCTTTTATGAGCCGCATTTGTGAAGTTACCGGAAAAGCCGGCCTTGTGGGAAACATGGTTTCTCACTCTAATCGTAAGAAGTTAATGAAACAGCTTCCTAATCTACAAAAGAAGCGTTTTTATATCCCAGAAGAAGATCGTTGGGTTACCCTTCGCGTAAGTAATGCTGGTCTCCGCACAATCAATAAGCGCGGAATCCAAACAGTTGCTCGCGAACTCGGAATCTAATTCTTTTAAGCGATAGCATTTTATGCAATAGATTTTCAAAGATGAAAATCTATTGTTTTTTGTTATAAAGAAACTCCTTAACTGGAGTTTTTTTGTTTTAAAAAAACATAAATGAAGATAGCATCGTTTCAAAGATGCTTTGATTGCTTTGTTGTTAGAAACAGGATTATTTTTTATTCAAAAAAGCTGGAGTACAGCCAAATTTACCCAAAATGGGCAATATTTTCCCCATTTCCCAATCTTTTTCTTTTAATCTGCGCTTAAGTAAAGAGACAAACACTTCCATTAGCATTTCGCAGTCATAAACAGCCCTGTGCATATCATCAGAATCAATTTTCATCGAGATCAGCTGTTGCTTTTTAAATAGCATTGCCATTTCACCTAATTTATGACTTTTCAATTCTGGTAAAATACTTCTAGAAAGTCGAAGACTATCCACAATCGGATTACCTGGTAAAAGCTGAGGATTCTTTTCATAGGCGACTTTTAAGAATCCCGTATCAAAGTCAGCGTTATGAGCCACTAATATCGTATCTTGGCCACAAAACGCGGTAAATTGCCGTAGACAGTCCGCCACAAGAGGTGCGTTTTCCACCATTTTATCTGTAATGTGATTCACTCGTGTCGCTTCTGCTGGGATCATCATATTGGGCTTCACAAATGTTTGAAATTCTTTAATTTTTTGAGGCATCACTTGCCCATTTTCTACTTTCACCGTGAATTTTACAGCACCAATTTCAATAATTTCGTCTTTTTGAGGCACAAGGCCTGTTGTTTCTAAGTCAAAAGCCACAAATTTTGAAAAAAACATTCACTTAACTCCATTTTTTTTCTTGAAAGAAGGTTCAAAATAATCTACGAAGACTTTAATTTTAGAAAAAGGGAACGGGATTATCATTCGATCCCAAGATTTTAACCTAAAAAACCTGCAATATTCAGCTCTTAGTTGCCATGCAGGTGCACCTGATTTTTCTACTAACCAAAGAGTGCCTGGCTTACACTTTAAAGGAGGCCCTTTAGGGCCATCCATAGCCATTCCAACAAAGCAACCCTTTTCTAAAGCCCGTTTCAAATGACGTACATTCAAAGCCCCTCTAGTATCGGAGCCGCGAACCACTTGATACCCTAATAAAGAGATAGACTTGCTAAATAGCTCTCCATCGTGACTTTGAGAAACAAGAACATGCACATTTTTCTTTTTAAATGCCGCTGCACAGCCAATTAAATCCTGATGCCATAGAGCTAGCACTCCTGGTTTAAAATCGGGAGGTAGTACAAGGTCTATTCTAAGACTTTGAATCCAAAAGCTAAAAACTCTCGAGAGAAGTTGTATTTTTAAGTTCTCTTTTAACATGGGCGTCTTGTAAAATCTAAAAAAAATTCTTATTATTGACGTAAAGTTGGCGACGTACCCAAGTTGGTAAGGGACGGCTCTGCAAAAGCCTTATTCCTCGGTTCGAGTCCGAGCGTTGCCTCTAAACAAAAAAACGGATACTATTGTCCGTTTTTTTGTTTTTTAAGCATTTTTTCTTTAATCATTGAACGAGTTTAAAAAGAAAAACTTCGGAAGAATAATCTCCCGAAGTTTTTTGTGCGTGTGTTGTATGAGAGATTAAAAACCTAAAGCTTCTTTAATTCCATCAATCATCACTCCATCTTCAAATAGAGAGAACCCACCAGTATAACCCCAATGAGTTAAAGGTATTTCTAGAAGTTCACTCATTTCTCGCATGGCTTGAAGATAATTCAAACGAGACTGTGCATCCGAGCGTAGATTATAAGCTCCAAATTCATT
>JAAYXQ010000118.1 GCA_012515825.1 Fibrobacter sp. | reverse complement strand
CTTCTGGCCCTAATGCAAATAGTTCTAAATCTATCCATAATGGAACTACGTCTGCACTTAAAATCGATTCCCAAAGCCAAAGCCTTTCTTTTACAATAGAATCCTCAAGTGCCCCACCATCTCGTTTCAATCGAATCGTCCCAATAATTTTGGCCTCTGGATGTAAAGCTCGAACCCTTGCCGCTATAAGAGGCCAATCTTGTATGGATTCAAAGAGATCATATCGAATTTCTAAGACAGGGCATAGTAAAAGACCAGAATGAAGGTCTCCCCCAAGCATTGATTCAGCCTGAACTAAGTTTGTCTGCGATATAATACCAGCTAAGAGAGGGCTTCCTGCATTGTTCATTTCCCAAAAATACGTACTTTTTTCTAAATTAGGGATGTATAATTTTCCCCTACGGAGTTTTTTAATGGAAAAGAAAGAATGCGAGAAAGAAAACGAATCTAAAACCCCTGATTTTCTAAAGACTGCTGAAGAATATTTAGCTAAAGAACGTCGTTTGTTCCTTTGGGGAGCCATTGACGATGAATCTGCTGAAAAAACAGTGAAACGCCTTTTATATTTGGATTCTCTAGAAAAAAAAGATATCATTCTTTTTATTAATAGCCCTGGTGGTGTCATCTCAAGTGGCCTTGCTATTTACGATTGTATGCAAGCCATTAAAAGTGATGTAATGACCGTTTGTTGTGGTCAAGCAGCCTCTATGGGAGCCGTTCTACTTACTGCCGGGGCCAAAGACAAACGCTTTGCCTGGCCAAACGCGCGCATTATGATTCACCAGCCTTTAATCCATGGCGAAATGGTTGGTCCTGCAACCGATATTCAAATCCAAGCCGAAGAAATGCTCCGCATTCGCAGCGTTACAGGGCAAATCCTTGCTAAACATTCTGGCAAAAAAATTGAAGATATCGATCGTGATACTGAACGCGATAACTTCATGTCAGCCGAAGAAGCTGCTGCCTATGGTTTAATTGACTCTGTTAAAAGCATTCTATAAGTATGGGCTTTTTATCGGTTATTAAAGGTGGTCTCACCAAAACAAGAAACGCTCTTCTCAGCGAACTGAAAGGCATTGTCGGGGCTGGAAAAATCACCGATGAAATGCTTGAAAATCTTGAAGAACATTTAATTAAAGCTGATGTTGGCGTAGAAGCTGCTTTTCTTTTAACAGACGCTCTTAGAGAAAACGCTCTTGGCAAATCTCTTTCTACTGAAGAAGTACTCGGTATTATGCGTACCGAGGCAGAACGGTTATTATCAGATCCTCCCCCATTTGAACTAAAAGGGAAACCACACGTTATATTAGTGATTGGGGTGAATGGCGCAGGTAAAACGACAACCATCGGTAAACTTGCTTCTCGTTTTATTTCCGAAGGGAAAAAAGTTTTGATTGCCGCAGGAGATACTTTTAGAGCGGCCGCGATTGAACAATTAGAAGCTTGGGCAGAACGGTCTCAAGCCGATTTTGTGAAGCATCAAGAAGGCTCGGATCCTGCTGCCGTAGCTTACGACGCTTGTGAAGCCGCTAAAGCTAGAGGCTGTGATGTTGTTCTAATTGATACTGCTGGTCGTTTACACAATAAAGACCACTTAATGGAAGAGTTACGTAAAGTAGTTCGAGTGATTAAAAAACACGATCCATCTTACCCTCATGATCTCTGGCTTGTAATCGATGGGAATACAGGACAAAATACAATTAACCAAACAAAAGTTTTTCATCAAAGCTTTCCTCTTACTGGTCTTGTCATTACTAAGCTAGATGGCACGGCAAAGGGTGGTTCCGTATTAAGCATTTCAAGTGCACTACAGATTCCTATTCGCTGGATTGGTATGGGAGAACAAATCCATCAGCTTGTGCCTTTTAATAAACAAGAATACGTTGAAGGCCTTTTTGAAAACGCTCTTTCAAATGAAGACGCAAACTAAAAAAACAAATCGATACTGGTGGGTATCTATTTTTTGTATATGCTTTTTTCTCATAAGTTGTGAAAAGCTGTCTCCTGTCGTCTCAGAAGATTTTATTAACGCGTATATTGAACTACGAGCTACCTCTCTAGAACTAGGAGATGTAGATCCTAACGCTCGCATTCAAAGAACCAAAATTTTAAAAAAGTATAATTTCACAACAGAATCCTTTAATCAAGAATCGGAAAGAATACGATCCAAGCCCGAATTATGGCTTTTATTTCAACAAAAAGTCGTTGATACTCTAGACTCCCTTCCCTTAAACACGCCATCGGAAAATAAAAAATGAGATCCTTATCTATCTCAAAATTTTTATTTAATAAACTTCTTAAAGGGCATTTTATTTTATTGATTATTGCTCTCACTTCTATAACCGCTTTTTCTAGTGATAATGCGATAAAAGTACAATGGGAACCCTATAGTAAAGCTCTAAAAAATGCCGCTGTGGATAAGAAAATGGTTTTTACGTATTTGTCAGCGAGTTGGTGCACTTCTTGTAAAGGAATGGAAAAAAATACTTTTACAGATCCTTTTATCGTAAATATTTTGAATACACGGTTTCATCCAGTAAAATTAGATGTAAATTCAGAAGAAGCAATTGTGTGTGATGAAAAAGAAAAAACGGTGGAACGTTGTTTTTTTGATGTTTGGAAATTAAATGGCGTACCTTCTTTTGTATTAATTGCTCCAAAAGGATTAAGTATTTTGACATTAACACAATCACTTGAATCTAGCGAAATGCGTCTTTTATTACAGCACTTTCTTAAGAAAGAAAAAGAGTGGGTGCTAGAATGACATCTATCCTCTTTTACAGTGAAATCATATATTGGATTTCCCTTCTTTTAATTGTTCATTGTTATCTTGTTTTTCCTATAACTCTTCCTTTTGTAAGTGAGTTTTTTAAGCGTAAACACAAGTCTTTTTCTGGAAATTATCAACCTAAGGTTTCCATTCTTATTTCTGCATTTAATGAAGAAGGGATTATAGAAAAAAAGATTTTAAACCTACTTGAACTAGACTACCCCAAAGAGAAACTGGAAATTCTTATCGGAGATGATGGCTCTAGTGACCGTACGGCAGAAATCATTTTACGATATAAAGATCAAGGGATTCGCTTAATTCAAGCAGAAAAAAATGCAGGCAAAGCGGCGATGTTAAATCGCTTGCAAAAAGAAGCGCAAGGAGAAATACTCCTATTTTGCGATGCCAACACATTATTTTTTCCAAATGTGGCTCGGAAAATTGTGGCTCCTTTTGAAGACCCCAAAGTCGGCTGTTCTTGTGGCCATTTAATTTTATCCGATTATAGTGGCAGTATTCTTGGTCAAGGCGAGAGTTCTTATTGGGATTTAGAATCTGAAATCAAACGCTTTGAAGGGGTCTTAGATCGCTTAATTGGAGGCAACGGCGCTCTTTATGCGATTCGTAGTGACCTTTACACTCCCCTCCCAATTAAAAAGAGCGTGATGGATGATTTTTTCATTACTGTAAAAGTCCTTCAAAAAGGATATTTCTCTACTTTTGTTTCGACAGCAATAGGCACAGAACAAACATCTAAAGAATCCATTGGTGAATTTCGAAGAAAGGTACGCATTGGAAGAGCAAACTTTAATTTCTTACTTTCTTATTTACCGTTATTAAATCCATTTCGTCCTCTTTTAGCCTATTTATTTTTCTCTCATAAACTCCTTCGCTGGTTTACACCTCATTTAGGAATTATCTTACTTCTATCTAATTTATTCTTAATCTTCACTAAGAAACCCCTATACTTTGGCTCCTTCATCTTTTTCATTTTATTAATTTTCACAGGAGCCTTGCGTTTAATTCCTAGTGCTTATTACTTTTTATCTATGAACATCGCCATTCTTAAAGGTTTTTTCTTATCGTTCCTACGCGAAAAAAGTGGCGGGTGGCAACGGGAAGCACGTACTGATGATCAAACCAATGCTGTTTCCATCAAGAGCATCTCTTTCCTTATTTGTTTTATTCTTTCTCTTTCTGTTGCTGTCCCTAACGCTAATGCCATTTTAACCATGGATCTCACCGTTGGAGCAATAACGACTGCGCCAAAACCAGACCGAGCCAATATCAGCTTAGGAGGCCATCTCTGGCTTCCTATTGATCAAATGATTTTTATTGGTGTTGGCGGTAACTATCAAGAAATTGATAAAACTGTTTTTGTTCCAGTAACAGGAAGTTTATGGATAAGACTTCCAATAGGTAAACAAATTCTTCCTGTGGTCACTGGAGATTTTGGTTATGCGATTGGAAAAGAACATCAAGTCGTATGGAACGCAGGGCTAGGCATTGATATCAAAAACGGAGATTACTCCTCTCTGATACTCATGGCAGGCTATCAGAAACTAAAAAAGAAAGGCGACTACATTTATTTACGAGCCGGTATTTTAATTGAAATTTAAAATACAGATAAATTAATCTTTTTGAAATATTGAAAAATAAAATGAACCAGCCCCCATGGTCGAAGCTTAAACTTCTGAACCAACAGGTGCTTCTATTACGTTTAGTTCTTCGTCTAAAATATTTAAGCCCATAATGACGTCTAAATCATCTGGTGCTCCGTAAAAATCAACGACTAAGCCAACCTTTTTCATTTCATCTTTTTGCTTTTCGAAATGGACAATGTCATACACCTTGACACTAATCACTGCTGCTTCTGTAATAGGAATTTCGAGAATCATTCCTCGGTTAATTGGGCCTTCTATTACTTTGCCTTTAAAAATAAGACTGGATTGATCATCCCCAAGGGACGTTTTCTTTACATGAAATTTTGGCATGTTGTTCGATTATTTTGAAAAGTGTTAAAAACGATATTGTAACTCATTGGTAAAAAGTTACCTTTTTTTTTATGAATCTCAATATCGGTCGTATCCCTTTTTTGGTCTGTGCCCCATTCTTTTACAATTTTTTAACGAAAGAGGGCGATTTTCCTGATTTTTTATTCATTGATGGTACTCCACGAGCTCATAATGAAGCCTTAAAGAATAATTCTATCGACTTAGCTCCAGCATCTTCTATCACTTTTGCAAAAAACCCAGAGCTGTTTCTTTTATCTCCAAAGCTCTGTACCTCGTGTCATTTTGAAGTTCAGTCTGTAAAGCTTTTTAGCCAAAAACCTTTATTAGAACTCCATCACATGAACATTCATTTAACAAATCAAAGTGACACCTCTATTGCTTTATTAGAAGTGTTGCTTTCCTGTCGTTTTAATGTGACTCCAACCTATATTCGTGATAGGGCTTATGACCCCAAACAAGATGCCGCCCGCCTCCTCATAGGTGACCAAGCACTTCTAGAAACCAATGCCAATCACTTTCCTTATAGCTACGACCTCGCCACATTATGGGAAGAATGGCATCACCTCCCCTTTGTTTTTGGAGCATGGATAATACATAAAAATGCTCTTTCTAAAGAAAAAAAGCCTATCCTCGACCGTTTCTTAGATGCGGCTGAAGAAAATGTAAAATCCTTTAGAAGAGACCCTCAAACAGCAATTGATACCTGGTTAAAAAAATACCCCATTCCATTACCCGCTTCAATGATTTTTTCATACTACGATTCTCTAGACTACTCGTTTACTTCCGAACGAAAAGAGTCTCTTGAACTCTTTTATAGCTTGTGTAATCAAATTGGTATTATTCCAAATGCGACTAAATTAAGATTCATTTAAGATTCAGTTTAACGCCTTATCGTACATCATTTATAAGTCTCTTTATTTTCTTTGTTTGATTTGTGAATTAACGTTTATTATCCATTTTCGCTAATTTTCCTTTTGCAGGTGCCCGTAAAATCAAGGTCTTCACTCTCTCCCAAAAGAGTAAAAAAGTCTCTGTAATAAAATAAACCGTTTTATATTCGTTAAAGAAGAGCAATCTCCCGTTGTAAAAAAATTTTTTCATTCAAAAAGAGAGTATTTTAAAAATTTATGATTTCCTTAAAAAATGGCTAAGCTCTCAAATCCTAACTTGTTGAAAGGCGGGTTTTTATGATTGAAGAAAAAATTCTCATTGTAGATGACAATCCAGCCATCTTACAAAAAACCGAAGATTTATTTACCCAAGTGGGTTATAAAGTGGCATTCTGTTCTTCTGGTGAAGATGCTCTTCAATTTTTAGAAACAGAGCGAGTGGATCTCGTGCTATTAGACATTAATATGCCTAAATTAAACGGCTATGAAGTCTGCTTACGCATTAGACAGCAATATGCTTTGGATGATCTACCTATCATCTTTCTAACAGGCCGAGAGGATTTTGAAAGCATCACCAGAGGTTTTCATGCGGGTGCTTCTGATTTCGTGAGTAAAGCTTCTGTACCAGAAATTCTTTTGGCGAGAGTCAATGTCCATATTCGTCTCGCCAGAACATTAAGCTTTTTACGTGATATTTCTTTAACTGATGACCTAACTCAGTGTTATAACAGGCGCCATGCGATGTACACTCTTAAGGAATGGTTTGCAAGAAGTAAACGCTATGGCACTCCTTTTTCATTGATTTACTTTGACTTAAATGGATTAAAAAGAGTAAATGATAAATATGGACATCAAGCGGGTGATTTGCTTTTACGCTCCGTTGTGGCTGCTATTAAAAAACTGCTTCGAGAATCGGATATGTTGTTCCGTATGGGTGGTGATGAATTTATGGTTTTATGCCCTGATACAGACAAACGTGGTGCAGATATTTGTGCAGAACGAATGCAAGATGCAGTAAAAGCCGTTACCATTATTGATCAGAACATCTCTTTTGCTTATGGAATCAGCCATTCTGTGGATTTATATAAAGACATGGACGAAATGCTAAGCACAGCAGATAAATTAATGTATCAGTGCAAAAAAGAAATGAAAAGTAAAGAAGCGAAGTAAAAATAATTCATTACTAATTGATTTTATTTAACCAGTAAATATTTTATGATTTGCTGGTTCTTTTTTTAATCAGCGAACCTTGGCTAACAAAAGACTTATACTGCCTTTTTATGAAATATTTCTTTATTATCAAACTCAAACGCAAGATAATTTGTATTTTTTAAAAGTGAAAAAATTATCTCATGACAGAAAAAATTGCCTAGAGTGCGCAGGATGCGTTGGTGTTTGTCCTACGATGGCTCTTGATATGTTCGGCTTAGATTTGCAAATCAATCATGATAAATGCAATCGTTGCGGTATATGCGTTCGAGCTTGTCCTGCTGGTGTACTTAATTGGATAGAAAAGCCTGATGAAAAATAAAGAATATGATGTTATCGTTATTGGCGCAGGCCCAGGTGGCTCTGTTATAGCACGCCGTTTATCTCAATATGGCCATAGTGTTTTATTAATTGAGAAAAGAGAACAAATCGGATTTCCCGTTCGATGCGGAGAAGCAAGCACTACTTTAGAAGATATCGAATCTTATGGTCCAATCGATGAGGATTGCATTGAAACCATTATTGATGGGCTTTTCGTCTATGGTCCTGGCGGGACCACGGTTGAATCCATAAAAAAAGATACTGGTATTATGCTCAACCGAGAAAAATTCGATCCTTGTCTTGCAAAGCTTGCTGAACAAGATGGCGTTGAATTAGTGACAAATGCTCGTGCTGAATCTGTTAGCGCTGTTATAGGAAAGTTCCGAGAAGTTTCTATTGTAACACCACAAGGTACAGAAAAAATAAAAGGGCGAATGATTGTCGGCGCCGACGGAATGGAGTCTTTAGTGGGGCGCATGGCCGGATTAAAATGTCTTCACAATGTGAACTCTACTTGTACAGGTGTTGATATTGAAGTAGAAGGTATTCTTACTGACCCTCGCTATTTAACTTTTTGGCAAGGGCATGATTTTATTAATGACGGTTACATTTGGAGTTTTCCAAAAGTAAAGAGTAATGTCACTAATTTCGGTGCTGGTTTTTTAATTCCAAAATCAAAAGATCTTTCTATTCAAGATATTACTTTACAGTGGCTTTATAAACTTTTTCCAGAGGCTAAAGTCAATAAAATTACTGGTGGATTAATTTCTGTTTCTGGTAATTTAAAAGAGTATGTTACTGACCGTTTAATTCTAGTTGGAGATGCTGCTCATCATACTAATCCACTTACTGGTGGTGGTATTGCTGCCGCTATGCGTGCCGCAAAAGAAGGAGCAGAAGTCATTCATAACGGCTTAATAAAAGATGATTTATCTAAAAACTTCTTAAAAAATTATGAAGAACGATGCTCTATTGTATTTGGTAAAAAGCATCAATTACTTTTAAAATTCAGAAAATTTTTATTAGGTCAAAAAAGAGAAGATCAAATTGAATTTTATAAGGTCATCAAAACTTTTGTGAAAAGTAATTTCAGCTATTTGGCATTAATCAAATGCCCGATAATTACTTTAAAATGCTTGTATCGTTATTTAAGGAGTTCTTCTAAAATTTAGAAGTTCTAATTCTGTTATTTTTCGATTGTAAACAATCCGCTTTCCCTCTGGTGGTTGCAACAAAGAGAGTATCATGGCGCTTGCAACTGATTGTGCATGAACAGGCCTAAAAAACGCAGGAAGTGAGTACAATCTTTTTGATAAAAATTTCTTAAACAAATCTTCCGCTCTTCTTTTTTCTACACGATCTCCTAAAAGTAGAGAAGGACGAACTAAAGTCAAAGATTCAAATCCCATCATTGATAATCCCTCTTCCATTAAGCCCTTTGTTCGGTTATAATGAATCCAAGAGTGAGGATTGGCACCCATTGCACTAATAGCTAAAAAATGTTTTACGCCAGAGGCTTTGGCAAGAGCTCCTGCAGCGAGAGGCATTTGTAAATCCACCGCTTCAAAAGCTTTACGATTTCCCGCTTTTTTTATTGTTGTTCCTAAACAACATATCACAGCATCTGCTTCAAAAAAAGATTTGTAT
>JAAYXQ010000117.1 GCA_012515825.1 Fibrobacter sp. | reverse complement strand
TCTTTAGCTGTGACAGGAGCGAGATTACTTCGCGCGAATGTTAAAGGAAAAGATTCGGTTTGGTATAATGGCGAACAAGCTTGTAATGCTTCTCTTTCAAAAGATTCTACCAAGCGAACCATGTTTTCAGATTTTGGTGGACAAACGGGAGCTGATTTTGTGGGTTCTTCTTATGGAACGCATGAACGTCTCTTAATTGCGGATAGTACAGGAACATTAATCCAAAGTATAGCTGCTCCTGAAAACTTTGCTTTTGATCATAGCGAATGGAGTAACATAAAAAACATTGCAGTATCTAGTGTCACAAATAGAAACTTAGCTCATACCGCGTTATATTTAATCTCTACAACGGATTCTTCATTACTTAAAGTAGTCGAAGGCAATGAACTTTGGCACCCTAGTTTATGGGTGAATAAGCAAAATCTACTTTTGCAAACAGATCTTGACTTAGATAGTCTTGGCGTGTATTATACGCCAACAATTCATTCTGCAGGTGACATGTTACGTTATAAAATGGAGCTTTTTTGGAAAGATCTGGATTCAATAGAAATTTTAGTAACAGGATCTTCTCGCCCATGGGCTTCTGTTGATCCAACAAGTATTACTGCAGGTTACGCTATAAGCATGGCTACGGCTTTAAATGATATTTATGTTGGCCGTCAACTAGTTTTTAATTATGGCATATCAAATTTGCCTCGTTTGAAAACAGTCGTGATCGCCTTGGATTTGGACTTACTTTTTAATGAAAATTATTGGGACTCATACTATGCCAATATTCCTGGATACGCTTATGATGTAAATCATAATTATTGGAATGGAAATACTCCTTCGGTTATTTACGAAGCTTCTGTTAATTCATATGGAAGTAATCAATCTAACCGAGACTTTGTTTATACTTATCGGGGCTTTTATGCAAATCAAGGAGCCGCAGGGTGGGGAGGAGTGTCTCCATTGATTATAAATGATACGACAGCTATAGGCATAAATGAAGTGAATAAAATGCTCAGCTACATTGAATCGTTTATTTCTTTAGCTAAAGAAAAAGAAATAAATGTAGTTGGTGTTATTTTTCCACAATCGCCGAGTTATAAAAAGACAGGATCATTTGGAAGGTATGGGACTCGTCGATCACTTGCTATCCAGATGATTAATGAAATAAAAGAAATGGAAAAAGATTATTCTAATTTCCGTTTAATGGATGAAAATAAGATGGGTAACCACGACTATACTGAAGAAATGGCTCTCGATTATGATCATCTAGGTTCTTTAGGTGCCGCTCTACTTACTTCACGTTTAGATTCTTTATTAAAGACATTACCTTGATTTTTATTAGTTTCATAGTTTTTCTTTTGGCTCTGTTTCCTTTGACGGATACCGACATCTGGTGGCATTTAGCGTGTGCCAGAGACCATGCTGTTTCAGGTAAAGATTCTTTAATGTGGACTGTTTCTCGCGAGCCTTGGATTAATGTACACGAGTATTTTCAGCAAGTGGTATATCGTGTTTTTGAATTTGGTGGAGCCCCTTTACTCGTTGTAATTAAGGCACTCCTATGGGGAACTGTTTTTGCTTTATTTCTATTTCCGTTCCGAAAAGAACTTCGTTCCATTCCAAAATATCGATTGCTTTTAGCAGTTATTCTCTTGTTTTTATTCCGTTATTTTTTCGAAATGCGCCCCGTTGTTTTTTCGCTCGTCTTTTTAGGGGTTTTCTGGAACTTATTCTTCTATTTAAGCCATATAAAAGCAAAAAAGAATTTTTTGAAATGGATCGGTTTATTACTTGCACTTGGCTTAATCCAATTCACCTGGAGTAAAACACAAGGCTTATTTATATTAGGCCCTATTCTTGCCTTTGTTTTCTTTTTGATTCAATTAAAACAGAAACTCTACAGTACAAGTTCTTATCCAAGCAAACGTTTTTTATTTGTATTTCTCCTTTTACTATTTATTCCTCTACTTCATCAAGAAAGGCTTTTGCTCTGGCTTTACCCTTTTAATTTATTCGATCGACTAATAGGGCTTTCTCCTTCAGCCACAATATTTGCATCAGAGATTATTGAAAATCGTTCTCCAATAGTGCTGTTTTTTAACCAAGAGAAAATGCTTGTTTCGGGGATTTCTTTTTTATTGTCTTTTTCGTGTCTTTGCTATGGAATTATTTCTATTTGGAAAAACTTAATACATTCTACAATGAATTTTAAGGAAGAAATACTTTCTTTTTGGTTTGTTTTAACGGCGATTCTAGCTTTAATGGCAGAACGAAATATGGTTCTTCTTTTACCCGTTTTTATGACACTCTTATTATCTCATAGAACAATGAATTTTGAAAAAAAGTTTGAAAAATTAAAGCGTACTCCATTGATTTTAGGCCTGTTGTTCTTCTTTGTTTTTGGTTTTTGGGTAAGAAGTCTTTTGCCTTACGATAAGAGTATGGTTTCATCAAATCGTGTGCCTGTTCAAGCTGTAGAATGGATGAAATCAAATCCTCACACTGGAAAATTATTTAATGATGATCGCATGGGAGGCTATTTAGCTTGGCGAAATCCTTCAGAAGCAACATACATTGATGGGCGTTTTATGTTAAAAACGGCGTCGTTTTTTGAAACGTATTTAAGCTACGCCAAAAAGCCTGAGACGTTTTTGTCAGATACAAAAAAAGAAGGCATTGACCGAGCCGTATTCCCTTTACGTTATTATGCCCGTTGGGATCAACTCATTAACGTTTTGTTAGAAAATAAAGAATGGAAATTAGTCTATCGAGATACAAATTATGTTGTCTTTGATAGAATCGATTATTGATTATTATAAACACCAAAACATTTTTTATAAACGCCAAAACATTTTTATAAACACCAAAACATTTTTTATAAACACCAAAACATTTTTATAAACGCCAGAACATTTTTATAAACGCCAGATTTTTTTTATAAATATCAGAACAATTTTTATAAACGCCAAAACATTTTTTGAACGTATTTATGAAGACCATTTATCTAAACATTTGTTTATTTTCAAATGTTTATTTCTTTTTACAATGAAGAGCTTTTACTTTTTAATTATTTCATTAGAGAATTCTTCTAATAAAAAGTGAAAATGAGCGCTTTTTAAAAATTCAAAAAATTAGTATCGCCATGTTGTATCTTCTTACAACATAATATGAAGGTAATTAAATAAAGACGTCTATAATTAGAATACCTTATAGAATACGATTCATTTGAATCCGTGCACTAGGTCTCTCTTTCTCTCTAATAATAAATCCAAAAAGATTCTGCGTTTATTCGCAGAACCTTTTTGTTTAGAGGCTTTTTCAAAACAATTCCATAAAAATCATTATGGATACGTGATTTTATTCAAAGAGCTTTCAATTGTATAGCTGTTTTCTTTGAAATCAATAAAGAAGCTACCTGCTTGAGCTGTATTCTTAAATGGGATTTTTAACTCTTTTAATCTTTGAGTAACAATTGGGCTTGGGTGTCTAAAACGATTGTTTTTCCCCGCAGAAATAAAAGCGTACTTGGGATTCACTGCCTTTAAAAAATCTACATGGCTAGATGTTTTTGACCCGTGATGACCCACTTTTAGAATATCACTTTGAAGTGAAATATCTGTATTTAGAATTTCTTTTTCTCCTTCTAAAGTAAGATCACCTGTCAGTAAAATAGAATGCCCTAATCCTTTCACCTGGAGTGTGATACTTTCTGTATTTGTCTCTTTGCATTGTAACGGATTAGGATGTAATACTTTGATTTCAAAATAAGAAACAGGATTAAAAAGAAAGCGAGGAATTTCTTCTCTAATAAGATCTCCTCTTTTAATGTCTTTAACCAGTATGCCTTTATCTAAAGCGGTACTAATCGCTTTTTGCCACGTCGGTTTTAGTTCTACTCTGGAACACTCGCTTAACCAAAGAGCTTTTACTGGAAATGACTTAAATAAAACGGCCGCTCCGCCAAAGTGGTCTGCGTCGGCATGAGTAATAATCACCGCTTCTATCGTTTGTACCCCTTGATTTCTTAAGTATGGAATGATTTTTTCTGTAGCTGGATTTCGCTTTTTTTCTACGCCAGTATCAATCACATAAGTCCGTTTTGCTGGACTTTGAATGACAATACAATCCGCTTGGCCTGCATCTAAAATGGTCACTTTCCAAGAAGGGGTTAACTTATCTGTAATGCTTGAAATGATAAATAAAACTCCAGCAAGAAAGAAAATGGATAAAAAACAACGCCTCGCCGATTTTATCTTAAAAAATACTGGAATTAAAATAAGAAGAATGGTAAAAATCCATAGAAAAGGCGTGGGGTAAGGGCCAACAGTCAAAGACGCTTCGGGAGAATCTGAAAGCATATTAGTTAAATAAGAGGCGAGCCTTAAGAAAAAGGCGGCTGATTCGACTAAAGATGCTTCTACAAATGGTATAGGAACTAGTAAAGCAAATAACCCTGCTTGCATTCCAAAAGAAACAAGAGGGACAATAAAAAGATTACCAAGCCAAGCGACTGGAGAAAGAGATTGAAAGTGATAGATTAAAAATGGAGCCGTAGAGAGAGTTGCACAAAGTGTGATATAAGAGGGTTCCAAGATGTATTCTTTTAAAGTATTGAAAATAGGGAGCTTTTCTTCTTTCTTTTTTTTAGAAAATGGATTGCACTTTTGACCAATGATAATACCTGCTGTGGCAGCTGCTGAGAGCTGAAATCCAGGATTCCATAGTTCTTCGGGGTTGTATAAAACGAGAAGAAGTAAAGCGAACCCAAGACTATTAAGACTATCGGCTTTTTTTTGGAAAAGCGTTCCTGATTGAATCACCACAAACATGAGTACGGATCTTGAAACAGGCGAAGACCCTCCTGTGACGGGGACATATACTAGTAGAAGAATCATGGCTACGATATTCGCGATGGTGTGGGGGAGCCGAAATGCTTTAAGAATAAGAAGTAGTATTTCAGAAAGTAGAACAACATGAAAGCCACTAATTGCAAGCACATGGACAAGACCAGTACGTCGAAAATCATTTTGTAAGGCTTCAGGAATTCCAGATCGATCTCCAGCGAGTAATCCTAAAAGAAGCCCCGATTCAGCAGGACTTGCGTAGGGGGTAAATTTCGAAAGGAGCCAAAGACGGAAAGCGTAAAAATCTCGTTCAGGAATCCATTTACTTTTCGTAATAGTAAAAGCCTTAAGCTCACCGTAGGCAGCAAACTTTTGGCTCTTTAACCAAGATTCTGTATTAAACGTTCCAGGAATCGTTGGCGGTATTACTGGATACCATTTCGCTTCAAAGACAATAGAATCTCCTGGTAGTGGAGCAGAAACCTCTTTATTTTTATGAGTGAGTCGAAAACGCTTTCCTTTTTCGTTAACGATAACCGCTATTCCAGAAGAACGAGGCAGAAGAGTTTCTACAATTCCCTTCCCTTTATTTTTAGACGGTTCTTCTATCGAAAATGGTTCTGCAAAAGTACGATGCCCTAAAAGAACAATAAAAGCCATAACAAAAAAGAAAAGCATCATCTTTTGTATGCTTCTAGGAAATTGCAAAACCATAATTAAGAAGAAAATGCCTATGGAAATCCCATAAAGGGGATATTGCTCTGTGATAAATAAAGCAGAAACGCCAATAAAAGCACTTAAGGCCTGCCTTTTAAGAAAAGGATAGAATAGGGACTCATTCACGTTTATTTTTTTATTCATTTTGTCTTTCTTTTGTAAAAAAAGTAAATTGAAGCATGTGCCATTTTTAAAACGCTTGTTTCATAAAACCTTTTAAGGTGACTATTAAGTTTATGTTTCATAAAACGTTTCAAAAGTGGCTTTTATTGTATAAACGTTTTGGATATTCAAAAGTTTTAATGGAATTAATTTTTTTATGATAATCGACGGCAAATGGAATGGGTTAAATCAGGTTTCAAAAGGACCTATGGGATGAAAAAAGTGTTTTTTGTTTGTGTGTTCTTTTTTTTAGCGACTTTTATTGGGTGTTCTTCTGAAAAAAAAGATGTAACTCTCTCTCCTGATAATGGTTTACCTTATTTTTTCTATCCAAATGATCTAGCGAAACAAGATTCTGTGGCGGCTAACCTTGCTTATGGTACTTATTTTACGGTTCATCCACAGGGCGCTTATAAGCTTTCTTTTGATGTAGATCCATCTTATACAGCACCTTTTCTTCAATTACATCGAGTTTCCTTTAACGAAGATGGAACGCGTTATTCTTCACGCCGAGTTCGAAATCTAAAAGCGACTGAAATCAATGGCCGTTGGGAGTACTCTTTTGTTTCTGAAGAATCTGATCTGGCTATTTGGGCTACCACTTTAGTTGGAGAAGATCATGATTATTATTCAGGTCGCGTAGATCATTTTTTATTTGAAGGAACTGGACTATATTCTAGTTCTTTTAATTTGAATTTAATTGTTACTGGCTCTTTTAAAGGTACTGCTGATGGCTATGATGAAAATGATCTCGCTGCGAAGCTTATCACTTCTTTTAGAAATATTTATCAAGGGATCCAGATAGATACCATTTTTATTCGGTACGCTGAATTTCATCCCAAAGTGGGTCATTTATATCCTGATAACGAACCTTGGCTTGCAGGGACTTCTTCAAAAGATGTGATGCTCAATGAATTAGGTGGTTGGCCAGAGAAAACGATTTATGACGCTTTAGATTTAGTTTTAGTGCATCGTATAGATGAATCTACGGGGGTTTTAGGTTATTCTTCTCTTTTCAGTGCCAATTTAGGCGGTGGTGAAGGCAGTACAATCGTTCTTGGAACCCATATGAAAAATACTTCAACAAGTGAAACATGGTTAAAAGCAGATCAGATTGTTGAAACAGCTATTCATGAAGTGGGTCATTTTTTTGGCTTGCGTCATACCACAACAACAATCGCTGATTTTACTGGCTTACAAGATTTCTCTTCTTTTGAAGATGGAATTGATGATACAGAATGGTGCTCAAGTGTTTTTGGTTATGCTCTTACAAAAAGAAAGAGTATTATACCAACAGATATTTATGTGCGGCGTCCTTTAATGCCTAAAGTATATACTGGAGCGACATCTTATGGAAATCTCAATGAATGCCCTGATGCTTCTAATGTCATGTTCCCTTTTGTAACAGATGTCCCTATAACAGGCTTTTCTAAAGGGCAACTTGAAATCATTAGTAAAAACCTTACTTTAATTCCTCATTAGTTGGATTGTTTATGGCTTTACCTCATTCTTTTAGTGAACCAGTTCAGTTACTTGCTTTTGTCTTACAAAAAGGACCTTCTTGGGATCCAGATTTATTAAACCTTTTAGAAAAGACTTGGGGGCGTATTTTACATCAAGGATCTTTATTTCTATTTGATAAAACAAATTATTATGAATCTGAAATGGGGCAAGATCTTTATCGAGGAGTAATTTCTTTTGAATGTTTTATTTCTCCAGAAGCCATTGTTTCTGAAAAAAAAAGATCTAATCAACTCGAATTAGATTTTTCTTTATCTCAGAAACGCTCTGTGAATATTGATGTGGGGTATATGGATCTTGATAAGGTCGTTCTTCCGTCTTTTAAGAGAGGCCCGTTTAAGCTCTACGCAGGTGACGGTATATGGCTTGACATGCTTTTAACTTATGCTAAAGGCCATTTTAAGCCCACTGCTTGGGCTTTTGATGACTTTGTGAGAAACCCTTACGAGCGAGATCTTTTATTAGTGCGAGAGAAGTTTAAAAAAACCTCTCATTGATTTTTTTTTCGCGACGGTGTGAGTCATGTGCAACGGCGTGAGGCATGTGCAACGGCGTGAGTCATTTGCAACGGCGTGAGGCATGCGGAGGGTCGCGGTCCATGCGAGTGCGTAGCACCGACCAGAGGGTAGCCCGTAGCTCGCCGACCCAGCGTGTTTGTAAAGTATACCGTTTGCGTTTAGCTGGGGCACGCCATTATATATAAAGTTAATTTTTTTAACTTCTGAAAACGTGATACGTTTTTATTGGTATATCATTACGTATAAAGTAATCTTCTAAAATCAAAAAAAGCGATACGTTTTATTGGTATATCATTACATATAAAGTAATCATCTAAAATCAAAAAAACATCGTGTTTTACTAGCTCATCATTACACGCAAAGCTATTTCCCTATGATGGGGCTCGTTTATTTTTTTAAGATGCTTTCGATTTCTGCAATATATAGGGTATGGAAGTCTTTCTTTTCGTAAAACTCCATAATATGAGAATCTAAAAAGCTATCTGCAGTATAGGGTTGCACGAAAATTTTCTTACAGATCATTACAAGGTTTGCTTGTTCTATGTAAGGTGTATTTTTTTCTTCACCTACAGTAAAATTGCACTTTTCAATTTTGTTTTCGTCTCTTCCAGAAAATTTTCCACAATAAGCTAGTTCTTTCACATATTTCTTATCAAAAAAGGAAAGTGAAAAGGTGGAAGAGGCGTCGATAAATTCTTTAGTGTAACGTTGAGGACGAACAACAATAAAGGCCACATTTTTATTCCACATGGTGCCAAGTCCTCCCCAAGAGGCGGTCATGGTATTCACTTGATCGCCTTTTTTGGCGGTGATGAGCATCCAGTTTTTACCAATTCTTTCAAAAGGGTTGATTTCAAGAGATTCGACAGGAATGTTTTCAAATGTATTCATATTAGCATCCTTTATTTTGTTTTTATGAAAGTAGAAAAGATTTTTTAGTAAATCAATTTTTTTATATTGTCTTCAATGGAAAAAAAGCATTTCTTTTTATTAATCTGGGTCGTATTATTGGCTTCTTGTCTTTATGATCCAGAACCTTATCAAGAATCTTCGTCTACGAAACAAGAATCTACTTCCTCTGATATGGGAACCATTTTTCCCATCAATACAGGTAAGCAAATTTGTAATCCTTCGATCTCTAATGATACGGTTCTTTACCCAGCTTCGATTCTCTGGTTGAACTTTTCAGGAGCTCTGGTTGTAAAAGATCCTCCTTCTGACTTTACCGTCAACAAGGTTGTTCAACATGATCGACTTACGGTTTCAGATACAGCTGGCCGAGTCCAATGGTTTGTGATGCGCGATTCTATAGGTGTAGAGTGTCAGTTCCAAGACCCTGAATGGAGTACGCATCCAGATTATATTGTGGCTCTTGGTGGCTTTAATGCCCCTGGAATTAAAAATTGTTCTGAATTAGATTACGGCATTATGGGAATTCGTTTAGCCGATAAAAAGGCTTTCTGGTTTGTGGATAGTAATATTATAGAAGAGGCTTTCCCTCATTTGTGGGTAGATCCTAATGTAAACGCCGATACTTCTGCTCTCGATTCTTTAGAAGAATTTTTTGGCACCAAGTTTGT
Organism: Fibrobacter sp.; assembly: GCA_012515825.1. Classification (GTDB taxonomy): domain Bacteria; phylum Fibrobacterota; class Fibrobacteria; order Fibrobacterales; family Fibrobacteraceae; genus Fibro-01. The sequence continues at coordinate 5,584 of JAAYXQ010000117.1, read as the reverse complement.
ACAACTAGTCTATGTCGATAAAAATGATAAAATTGCTTGGGTCGATTATTCTAAGTCAAATAAAATAACCCATCTTAAAAAGCCAAGTGATAAATCCTCATGGCGAGTGGATAGTCCTTTGATTTCTCCTGATGGGAAATGGGTTGTCTATAACTTAATGAATAACGCGTATTCTTGGGAAGCTTACATACAAGAATTGTCTGCAAATTCTGATCCTATTCCAATTCCTTTTGAACAGTCTATGATGTCTGCTCCAGCTCAACCTCATTGGTGGCTGTTTCAAAATCGACTTTTTATTGTTTGGGCTGAATTCCCTTCTGGGCAAACGATGTTGAATAAGTCAGACTTTTTAGATGCTTCTGTCTATGATGGTTCTGTCGGTAGAACGGCCATGCGTGAAGTCTCTTTGATTGCTGGTGGCATACCTTCGGATATGGCTGTAGAGTGGAAGGGAAGTGTACGTGAAATAGCAAAAGTCCCTATGACTGGTGGACGCTCACCAGATGGTCATTTTATGGCGACTGGTACAAATTATGGGTATATATTGGAACTTCCCTGAGGGCATATGAAACAGAAATTTTTATTGATTAGTTTAATGTTTTTTGCCTTCTTTATGGCGTTTCTTGTTCCAGTAGAACCAACAACCCCATGGGAATCTATTGGTGGTTGTGGCGCTGGCGGCTCTGGAGGCGGCTCTGGAGATGGCATCAAATGGATCGGGCAAGGCGTCTCTGGCGGTGTCTTAAATGCAGAAGTTTTTGTCAAAAAAAGTGTTGGCCAAAATTTTTCTTCACTCTCCTTTACGCCTCGTTTTTCAGTCAAGCCTTTTTGGGCTACAGAAATAGGCCTTACACTTCCATTTATGTCTCACCAAGGTGAAGTTCAGTACCGCTCGAATCAAGTTCCTGTGGATCGCACCACAGGTGGTTTTGGAGATATTTCTTTTGATGTTTCTCAAACTATAGGAAGTGGAGGAGCGGCGTCATTATCGTTAGCACTTTCTATCCCTACAGGGCAGTACGATATTAAGCGAGGTACAGATGCTTCTCTTGAATTTTTGCCATCAGGGTTTCAAAAAGGCTCTGGGCTCTATTCTTTAACACTTGGATGGAACTATTCTCGAGATACAGATAAAGGAATCTGGTTATACAGTTTATCTTACTCACATCCATTTGCCATGCGTTTGTGGAGTGGAGAAAATGAATTCAATGATTCTTATTGGTCAGAGCTAGATACGAAAGGTGATGATCGCTTTGATTATCGTTTCAAATTTTATGGCGAAAATGATTTAGGTGCTTACACTCCTTCCAGCGTGAGTGCCTCCATTGCCTATGGCTACCGTGGGCAAAGAGGTTTTGTGCATTCTTTCGGGTTTAATTTCTCGGTGCCTCTTGATGTCGCTTGGATCGCTTCTGAAAAGGTAGGCACTTATGACCCTCGCCCTGATCCTGATCATCAAGCATGGTCTTCTTCTATTGTTTATGGCTTAGAATTTTCTAAAATGGATTACCCATTCTTTATCGCTCTTTCGATCCCTATTCACGATAAAGCAGGGTCTGCAAATCCAAGTGATGAATACGATGAATCTCCTATGCGTGAATGGAATCTACCAGACTTTGATGATCTTTTACAACAATGGACTTTGGGCGTTGGCATCAAAGGCTCTTTCTTTTAAATTAACAGAGGTATAAATTATGAATACAAAATTAAAATGGTTTTCGCTTTTTTTGATGGCTTCTTTCATAGTCGCTTGTGATAGTGGTTCAAGTTCAGATACAGATAAAGAAGAAGTTGAAGATTGCTCTATTGATACGGACGGAACTGTGAAAGTCTTTTCTCCAAAAGGTGGAGAAGTGTTCCATATAGGTGATTCTATTACAGTAAAATGGGGTGCCAAATATGCTGATGGTACAGGCTTTAGAATCCTTTATTATTTTGACGAAGAATCTCAAGCACTCGATTTAACAGAAGAAAGCGTTGGCCCTGAAGCCCCTAAAGGCGATCAATGTTATTCAGTACAAGTCGTTCTTGATGGAGATGATTTCCCTGCTTCAGACGCTGCTTTCATCACAGTTCGTGATTATAGCAATGGTTCTGTGTCTGGTAAATCAAAATCTTTCCAAGTCGTTGAGTAATTCCATTGAAATATTCGTTTAAAGATCCTACGGTATCGATAGCGATTGTTGGTGCGGGCGGATTTATTGGTTCGCATTTATTGGATGCGTTGATTGAGAGAACCTCGTGGCGTATCTTGGCCGTAGATTTAGATTTTTATCGATTACAACATCGTCTTCATCATCCTAGGATCGAATTCTTATGTGATGATCTAAAAAAAGAATCAGTGGTTTCTCGAATTGCATCGTATCCGATTGTGATTAATCTCGCGGCAATTTGTGTGCCTAGTCGCTATATGCGAGAGGCAAAAGAAGTCATTGAAAGTAATTACAACCACCCAGTGGCACTTGCATTAGCCTGTGCCAAGTCTGGGGCTTGGTTGATTCATTTTTCCACGTCAGAAGTTTATGGAAAAACATCCATAGAACCCTGTTTACTAGAAGAAGATTCTTCTCCTATGATTCTTGGTTCTGTGCGTGCTTCTCGCTGGTCTTACGCTTGTGCAAAACAGCTTACAGAACGCTATATTGCCTCACTACAAGGCTTGTCTTGGACTGTGCTTCGCCCTTTTAATTTCGTTGGCCCTCGTATGGATTTTATCCCTGGAATAGATGGAGAAGGGATCCCTAGAGTGTTAGCTAATTTCTGTGCGGCTCTTCTAAAAAATGAGCCTCTATTTTTAGTGGATCAAGGTGTTTCAAGGCGATCTTTTACATCGATTCACGATGCCATCCATTTTATTTTTGCAGTCTTAGTTCATCAAGAAGAATCGCTTGGGCAAGCCTTCAATATTGGGAATCCTGAGAATGAACTATCGATTGCTGAATTAGCGGATCGCATGCGTCAGATTTATGCTTCATTAAAGCAAGTCTCCATAGACCAAGTCTCGCCCGTGCAATTGATTTCTTCAAAAGAATATTATGGCGAAGGTTACGAAGATTCTTTAAGACGAATTCCTTCTATTGAAAAAGCAAAACGTTTATTGGGATATGTCCCAAATGAAGCTTTAGATGTGACTCTTCAAGAAACACTCTCTTGGTTTATAGAACACTACCGTTTGGCATTGTGATTTTATGGACACCTTCATTTTTATTCCAGCCTATAATGTTGAAAACGAATTACCCTCTTTACTCTCTCGAATTCCAGAAGAAATTTGGGATCGAGCTTCGGTATCCCTTATTAATGATGGCTCAAAAGATGATACCTTAAATAAGGCAATGGAATTTAAAGAAAAGACAAATAAAAAATTGGAAGTTTTTTCTTTTTCTGAAAATCAAGGGTACGGAGCCGTGATCAAAAAAGGGCTTTCCTTAGCTTTAGAAACGGATGCGTCTTTTATTTGTTGCCTTCATGGAGACGCTCAATACCCTCCAGAAAAGCTGCCCGCTTTTTTAGAAGCGATGAAAAAAAATTCTATTGATGTTCTTCAAGGTTCTAGGCATGTAGAAAAGGGGGGAGCTAAACGTGGAGGAATGCCTTTTTATAAACGTTGTGGAGGCTTCTTTTTAACCTCGATTGAAAATCTTGTCTTTTCGACAAAGCTCACAGACCGTCATAGTGGCTTTTTATGTTTTTCTAGGCGTTTCTTAAAAGAAATCCCTTGGTCTCGATTGGGGCATTCTTTTGATATCGACCTTGAACTATTAGCTTTTGCAGATGCAAGGCGTTACAAAGTAGAGGAACGGGCGATTGAAACGCGTTATGCTGGAGAAAAGTCAAATCTCAATGTGATTACTTATGGATTTAGAGTATTGCGAATTGTTTTTCGAAAAATGATGGGCTTATATTCTTAAAGGCAAGATAACGCATTTTTGAGGTCGCCTTAATGCTATTTTTGAACTTTTAAATAATTTTTTTCTAAAATTTAGACCATGAATTCATCTTTGTATCCGAACCCTCTCTTAAATAGACTACGTCGTAATCGTAAAAATGCTTCAATTAGAGAATTAGTATCAGAAACCACTCTTTCTGCTTCTGATTTAGTGTATCCTGTATTTCTCATGGAAGGGAAAAATACAGAAGAACCGATTCATTCGATGCCTGGAATTTCCCGCAAGACCATCGATTTATTTTTAGAAGAATTAAAAGAAATTGTGAACTTGGGTATTCGAGCCATTGCCCCTTTTCCTGTAGTCCCTGAATCCAAAAAAGATTCAAAAGCAACAGGATCTTATGATCCAGAAGGTTTAATTCCTGAGTGTATCCGTCAAATCAAAGAGGCTTTCCCAGAACTTTTAATAATGACAGATGTTGCTTTAGATCCTTACAATACTGACGGTCATGATGGACTTGTAAGCGATTCTGGAGAAATCTTAAATGATCAAACAGTTGAGGTTCTCTGTAAAATGGCTCTTTGCCATGCAGAAGCAGGTGCTGATTTTGTATGCCCTTCAGATATGATGGATGGCCGTGTCGGTGCGATTCGAAAGGCTTTAGATCAAGCTGGTTATACTTCGACTTCTATTATGGCTTACAGTGCAAAATACGCCTCTGCTTTTTATGGCCCGTTTCGAGATGCTCTTCACTCTGCTCCAAAAGCAGGAGACAAGAAAACTTATCAAATGGACCCAGCCAATAAATTAGAAGCATTACGAGAAGTTGAAGCTGATATTTCAGAGGGCGCAGATATCGTGATGGTAAAGCCTGCGGGGCCATATCTAGATGTAATTTCAAATGTACACTCCACATTTCCTATACCTGTGGCAGCCTATCAGGTGAGTGGAGAGTATTCTATGATCGTCTCTGCGGCTGAGAATGGTTTCATTGATCGATCTTCTGTGATACTAGAAAGTTTAATTGGAATTAAACGTGCGGGCGCAACAATGATTTGGACGTATTTTGCAAAAGAAGCGGCCATTTTACTAAAGAAATAAGGGGATCCAATGTATAAATGCAAATCAGGTTTTATTGCTTTTTTAATGCTTGCTTTTCTTACGATTTCCGTTTTTGCTGATTCACCAAGAACGTGGGATGCTATTTTTGATGCACAAGGGCAAGGCGATTACGTTTCTGCTAAAATAGATGGCCCGATTCGATTTTCCAAATTCGTACATTATCCTCCTTCACAAACGCTTTCCTTTAAAGTTAAAGAAGGCCCTTTTGAGTTTGCCTTAACAGGAGAAATTGTTGCTACAGCTGATGAAGTTGAAGGAGGCTTATACTCAAAATGTAATGAAACAAAGGAAGTATGGATTTCTTGTTTTAATCAACCTAAAAAGTTCAAAAAAGAAGAATTAGTCGTAGACATTAAAGGCGTAGATGTAGCTTGTGGAAATGATCTTTATGCAATTAAAAAAATGAAAATTAAGTTCCCAAATAAAGAAGCTCAAAAATGGTGGAGTAGTAAATTTGAGCAAAAAGAAAAATATAAAAGAGAACGCTTATCTGAATTCCGTATTCAAGAACAAGAACATAGAGCTAGGGTAAAAGCGGCTTCTAGTGAATTTAAGGACCCTAGAGATGGAAAAGT
>JAAYXQ010000116.1 GCA_012515825.1 Fibrobacter sp. | reverse complement strand
TACAATATAGTGTCCGATGCAAGCGGTGGTAAATGTATAAAGAATGCATATATTCTTACAGAAAATGGTTTTGAATATATTAATGATATGTTAAAAGATTATGATTACGGGGCAACAGAAAAAATATACACATTGGCATTCAAAAAAGAAGAAAGAGTAAAGACATCTCATGTGTATAAAGAAAAAGTAAACCACACTATTAAAATAAGAACTGTGCATGGATATGAAATTGAAGGAACTGAAGAACATCCAATTATGGTTGCATCAAAATCAGGAGAAACTTTAAAAAAATTAAAAGATATAACAAAAGAAGACTACATTATAGTTGAAAAAGGAACTAATCTTTATGGGGGATTAAAAAAATTCCCTAAAGAATTTATGGATGGATTAGATAAAAATGCTATAAGGCACACTGTTCCTAAGTATGTTAACGAACACGTAGCTCATATGCTTGGTTATTTTGTTGCAGATGGAAACTTTACAACAAATACATTATCATTTTCTAATGAAAAAGAATGGTTTGATACACAATTAAAAAAAGATTTAAAAGAATTTGGTGTAGAACGCAATAAAAAAAATGGTAAAGTACATTCATCTTATATGCATCAGGCTTTTTTTGAACTCTGTGGTAGACCATCTGTATTTACTGCTCGTTATAAATATGTACCCAAGATAATTTTACAATCACCAAAAAGCGTACAAGCATCTTTTCTCAGAGGGCTTATTGATTGTGATGGATATTATGATAATAGAGATATAGAGTATACAACAGCAAGTAAAGATTTAGCTAATCAGGTAAGAATGATGCTATTAAATATGGGAATCGTTACTGGTTGTAGAATAAAAAAAGGTGCTTGGGCTAAAGGAAATTTTTATGACCATGATTATTATAGAGTCACTATAAGTAGAAATTACATAAATTTATATAGTGAAATTATAGGAAGTGATAAATATACATTTATTAAGCATGATAAAAGAATAGAGAAATCAAATTTAGAACAAATTCCTTTTTTAAAAGAGAATATATCTTATGCTATAGATTACATAAGAAAAGAAGTAGGTTGGAGTAAAAATGGCAAATGCAAACTAGTTGAGGATTTTCCAAAATGGAAGTATAAAAATATGGGAAAAGGGTATAATTCTTTGAATATCTTTTTGAATTTATTTGAAGATTTCAAACAGTATTTTCCAAAAGAATACCCCTATGAGTGGTTTGTTTCTCTTCGTGATAATGATTATTATTATGACAAGGTAAGTTTGGTGGAACATAATTATGAAGAAACGGATGTGTATGATGTGTGTGTTCCTGATGGGCATTTATTTTGGTGTAATGGTATGATAAATCATAATACGGCTCTCGCAGTACATAGCATAGCAGCGAACTACTATGCCTTAGGGGATAAGTTTGTATGGCAGTATGATGATGCAGAGAGAGGTGCAACTTTTGATTTATACCATATGTATGGAATTGAAAAACCATTGATTGAGGATGTAAATAGTATATCTAATACAGTGGAAGAACTATATAATAACATACGGAAGTTTTCAGATAACCTTAAAAAAGACCAGATAGGCATGTATGTTGTAGATAGTCTAGATGGGTTAACCTCAAAGGCTACGGTAGATAGAGGAAATGAACGCTATAGTAAGTTTGAAAAAGGAAAAGAGTTTAGTGAAGGAACGTATGCTATGGAGAAACAAAAATTCTTGAGCCAAGAGTTTTTTCCTGATATTGCTTCACGCATCAAAGACACTAATATTGTATTGATATTCATAAGCCAAGTCAGAGATAAGATAAATGCAGGCATGTTTGAGAAAAAGCAAACGAGGGCAGGTGGAAGGGCACTTCAGTTTTATTGTCACACAGTTGAATGGCTTGCTC
>JAAYXQ010000115.1 GCA_012515825.1 Fibrobacter sp. | reverse complement strand
GCCAAGTATTAAAGCGTGTCTCTACTTCAAACGAAAAATCAATAGAACTTTCCAATTTACCAGAGACAAAGACAATCATTCGAGTACAAAAGCTTGGGAGAGTAAAATAATGAGGTGGGATTGGGGTACATTTTTGGTGGGGATCTCGCTATTTATATTGGTGTCTTTGGGTTTTGCAAGTAATCCGATTGTGAATACCATGTTTACTGCAGACCCAGCTGTTTTAGTTTATAATGACAGTCTATTTGTCTTTACTGGGCATGATGAGCAAGGCCCAGAAGGCGCAAATAACAAATGGTTTTTAATGCGTGATTGGCATGTGTTTGTCACTGACGACATGGAAAATTATCATGACTATGGCGCGGTGTTATCTCCAGCGACATTCAAATGGGCGAGTGGCAATGCCTTTGCTGGGCACTGTGAATACGCCAATGGAAAATTCTATTGGTATGTAGCAGTAACGCATAAAACGATTAAAGAAGATGAAGGCTTTTCTATAGGGGTAGCGGTGGCTGATCACCCGTCTGGCCCATGGAAAGATGCGATTGGTTCGGCTTTAATTACGGATAATACTCCAAATGATATTGCCTTAAATATTGACCCAGCTATTTATTTTGATAATGGTACTGTGTGGATGTATTGGGGTTCTTGGAATGCAGCACGTCGCGTGAAACTTAAAAGCAATATGATTGAATTGGATGGTTCTGTTGAAACAGTGACTGCCTCTGGATTTTTTGAGGCGCCTTGGATTCATTATTATCGAGGTCAATACTATTTTAGTTACGCTTCTGGCTACCCTTCTACCACAAATTATTCGATCAGCAAAAACCTCGCTGGGCCATGGACTAATAAAGGGATTTTGAATCCGCTTTTAGAAAATTCAGAAACGAATCACCAAGCGATTATTAAGTATTTAGGGCATTGGTATTTTATCTATCATGGGGCTAATCGTGAGGGAGGCTGGACGTATCGACGTTCCGTTAATATTGATTATTTATTCTATGATCAAGACGGCAATATGCAGCAGATTAATCGCACGACCACAGGAGTTGATAAAGTAAATAACGCATTACTTTCAGAAGGTGTGTATAATCTAAAAGTGTCTCATAGTAATTTGTTGTTAGAAGATAATAATGGAATGGTTCAACAACAGACAAATCAAAATAATGACCAACAACTTTGGGAACTTAAGCCAAGTGAAAAAAATAGGCGTTTTTACACATTGAGAAATGTGAAAACAAAAGCCTTTTATTGTCCTTCTTCGACTCTTTTAGATACAGTCAGAACATCTCAAAATGAATGTGAAATTCGAATTGAAAATGCTTCTGTTCAAAAAGGATATTACTTATACTCCAATTATGAAGATGACTTTGTGGGCGATATTTTGAATATTTCAGAAGAACCAGGAATGCCTTTAATTACTTGGGTTAGAACAGGGGCCGATAATCAGAAAATTCAATTTGAATATGTAAGGGATATAGAAACTCTTTCTTTGACCATTCCAAAAGCTGGTATAAAAAGAATACAATGGAATTCAAAAACAAAAATCGTTTCCTGGGAAGGCGTGTCCTCTTGGGCTTTGTTCGATCTTTCAGGACGAGTAATTTCTCAAGCAAAGGGCGAATCTGCAAATCTCAATTCAGTGAAACCAGGTTGCTATTTTATTAGAGTGGGAAATCATAAAAAAGTAATCTCGATTGCTTTTGAAAAATAATCAATTCTAAAAGCATTTATCATTTATAGAAAAACCCTTAATAAATAATCATTAAAAAAGATTATTTGTTTTTGGGGTATGATATGCTTATTTTTGCTTTAATAAAATTTGATTAGAATAAATAATGGAAAATGACTAAAAATATGATGGCTTTTATTATTTATACAAAGCAAAAGTAAACCATTTTATATTGTAATTTTTTAATCGATACCTAACCTGGATCAAAAAATCTCTCTTTTTTAAGATGATTTTAAAATAACCGCTCCAAAAAAACGTTAAATTAAACCATATGTAAATGGAGTCACTTTTATGCATTTTTTATCAAATTCAAATCACTGGGTTACAGAATCAGAATTTGTCTCATCCACAGGTGTTATTTCGAAAGCAAATGGAGAAAGCAAAGTTGAAATATTTAAGGACTATATTTCAAATAAAAGCTATGTGTTTATTGATGGAAAGCCCATGAAAAATGATTATGAGATACATAAAACAAGTGAAAACAGGTTTACTTATCGTTCAAAAAATCCTGATTTAGGTGTTCAGACAGGTACTTTTGATATTGATCGCGATACGATATATTCACGATTTGTTGTTGAGAAGACAAAACTTCATGGGTTTGAAATCATTGTTAGAAAGGGTGACGAGTGTTTTGCTCGTGGGGCTTTGTATTCCGATGATGAGCTAATTAATACCTGGTCAGCGACCATAAAGAAAAGAGAAAAAAGGGAAATTAAGGTTCGTCGTGCTCTTTTAGAAGATAAGAATGATTGGTTGTATCTTGTAAAAGAAGTAGAACCATTATTTGGAAAAATGATTGGCGTTCCAGAATTTGAGGAAGAAATCAAAATCGCCGTTCAAAAAGGCTTAGTGTTTTGTGCAGAGGATTTATCGTCAAAGCGTATTGCTGGAGTGATTGTAATTGATAAAGAGGAAAATAGCATAGAATGGCTAGCTGTATCAGAAGATTTAAAAAGACAAGGAATAGGGCGAATACTTGTCGAATATGCAATCAATGAATTAGATTCTAAAAGAGATATGAAAGTGCAGACGTTTTCTAAGGATGTGGAGGCAGGAATACCTGCTCGAAATTTGTATCAAGCGTTTGGCTTTGAGGATCAAAAAGAAATGGGTAAAAATCCAGCAGGGGTAGAAACTGTTTTGATGATAAAAAAACAGAATACTTCGTTGATATAAATCTTCACAAATAGGATTTTTGAAACTTCTTTTGCTATTTGAACAAAAATATCAATTACTTACAATTCTTTATCAAAAACCAAAAAAAGTGCATTTTCCTTCATTTTTGAAGGTTATATGCTTTTTGTTGTGATGATTTCACCACAAATATGAATGGGATGATAAAAAAGAACCTTCTACGAAGTCAATTACTTTAG
>JAAYXQ010000114.1 GCA_012515825.1 Fibrobacter sp. | reverse complement strand
TACTCTTCAAGTGCAGGTTTCAGATAATGGTCTTGGAGTTTCTGCAAACGTATTAACAAGTACCGCTACCATTACAATTCATGTTAAAAATGTGAATGAAACGCCTATATGGAATAACGCGACTCTTCAAGTCTATGAAAATGAACCTGTTTCCACTAATGTAGGTACTGTTTCTGCTACAGATGAAGATTTATATGAGACTTTGATCTATACCATTGTTGGTGGCTCAGGGCAATCTGTATTTGAAGTCAATTCCTCCACAGGCGTTGTTACTTCAAAAGCGGTCTTTGATTATGAAACTCAAGACAGTTATACTATCGATGTGGAAGTGGATGATGGAGAATTTAAGGTTGTTAAGACATTTAATGTAGCAATCATGAATGTGAATGAGCCTCCAGTACTTACTGATACAGAGACTGATATTGATGAAAATGTACCTCTTGGAACGGTCGTGACGACGGTTACTGGGGTAGATGTTGATACTCCTGTTTTAACGTATGATATTATTCCAGATGATGACGGTGAAAAATTCAAGATATCTTCTTCTGGAGCGATTTCTGTTGAAGATGAATTAGATTATGAAACAAAAGATGTTTATCGTGTAAAAGTCATCGTTTCTGATGGGGTTAGTCGAGATACAGCCACTGTAACAATTTCGATTAATGATATAAATGAAGCTCCAATACTTGCGGATGCTAAATTCTATGTTTCTGAAGCTGCGAATTCAAAAGTGAAAATTGGTTCTGTAAAATATACAGATCCTGAAAATGATCCTGTGATTTTTACGATGATTCAAGATACAAGTGGACTTTTTAGAATCACAAATACAGGAGATATTTATCTTAAAGAAAATGCTTCTTTAGATTTTGAATCTGTAAAATCATATTTAATAAAAGTGCAAGGAACTGATCCAGATGCTTTAGCTGATTCTGCAAATATTGAAATTGCTGTAACTAATGTGATTGAAAGATCAATCGTTAAAATTACAACTGCAATTACTAAAGATTCGATTTACCCAAATCCTAATACGATTTACATTAATTCGAAAAAGCTAGATCTCGAATGGACTGAAGATGAAAAACGTCAGTTTGGTGATACTCTTTTAACAGAGGGTTTCAATCGAATCATTAAAGAATATTGTGTTGACTATAAAGATGAATGTGGCGCTGATACTTTGGATGTATATGTGAGTACTCAAGCACCAGGAATTACTTTATACCCGAAAGGATATTCTCAATCTAAAGTTTCTGGCGTAACGATTGTAGAACAGAAGAAATCTCAAGATACGTCTTTTTATGTGAATCGCAATGAAAATAGAATTGTAGTCACAGTAACAGATCCAGGAACAGATGGAAAGATCATTGTTTCAGAATTTGAATTAACAGCTGATTTACAAACAGTTAATGTTCCTTCTTCTGTTTTTGAAACATTAAAAGATATTGAAGAAGATTGGCACTTTGAAAACAATAAGGTTTTGTCATATTCTATAGTGAATAATGAAGAAAAGGCCTCTTATCAAACAAAAGTGAATGGAAAAACGGTTACAGTAACTTATGACCTTCACAAAGATAGCACCACTGCTTTAATCACTTATGTGACAAAAATAAATGGTCAAGATGTGAGTGTTTCTTATGTTGTAGATCGGGAGACTGGTGACGTCATTAAAGATCAAAAAACAGGCGCCCCCTATTCTGTAGGTTATACTTACGTAGATATGCAAAAACATGAAATTTTTGTCTCTTACCCAGTGGATTCAAAAGGAAAAATCGTGAAAAATCCTGAGGATGAGAGTGTCGCTTATAATTTGTCTTATTCTTATACCAATATCTTTGGTAATTCGGCAACAAAATCAATAGATATCGTTCTTGATAAGATTCCACCTGTCGTTCAAATTATTAGACCTCTCACTGGTATTACTGTTTCCTCTGTTTCTTTAGACGTTGCATGGACAGTTGATGGCATAGAACAAGATACGTTAACGTTACAAAGTCTTGAAAATGGAGCAAATTACATTATTCGTGCCTATAGGGATAAGGCTGGAAATGAAACGGCAGATACTGTAATTGTTGTGATGAAAAATGCTAAAACTATTTTGATCTCAATGGAAGACCCGTTAGTCGAGGTGACAAAAGAAAAATTAGATGAATTTAATCGTACGAATCCGCCTGCTGAAGAAGACCGTTTTGGGGTAAGTTTGCTAAATGTCCGTACGAATACAGAAGACGAAGTGATTGTTGGAACGACTTCTGGGACTAAAAAAGGAAGCGGTACAGAGCCTTATCCTGGTTTAAGTGGCTCTCATCTCGGACCAACTCTTCAAATAGATGTAAAATTACCTTCATTGACTTCTTTTGGAGGCCAAGCTTCTTTGGCTGATTTGATTGAATCTGACGGTTTAATTGCTATTGAAGCTGGCGGTGGCTGGGACAGAAAGAAGGTGACCGTAGAAAAATATGTTTCAGATTATTGTACAGATGAGTTTAGAGGAAGCTTTGATATTACCGATCCGTCGGCAACACCTTTATATAAAACTTCTTTTAAAATGAATATATGGATCTATTCTTCTTTAGGAAATTTCTTAGACGAATATAGTTTTAGTCCAAAGCTAGAATCTCGAGATTATGTGAATGCCGCTGGAGTCGTAAAAATGTATTTCGAGCTTAAACCAGATGGATCAGGTTATTTGCGAGACAAAAAAGGGCGTTTATTAGGTACAGGAGCTTATTTAACTAAGACGGAAATAAAGATGACTTTTGTTCAACAATGTACTTTACCTGATCAGACGCCAGTTGGAACTAAGAAAGTGGTTAAGGAAGATCTCTTGACTTCATTTGGTTACAAGCGACCACAAAACGACTAATCTTACTGAATTTGCATTCATTAAAATCCCCGATAAGGGGATTTTTTTGTCTGTAAAAAAGCTTGTATAGGGTTGTATTACTTAAGAACAAGTATTTCTATTTATTGATTTTTAGCAAAAAACGAAGGTTTTGATTTTTGTTGCAGTTTCTACGAACAAACTCGTCCAATTTCTTAAATCATATTTTCTATTATTAACCCATAATAATTAAGGATTAATTGCATGAATAAGATTAAAGGATTTCTTCCATTTTTTGGTTTAGTATTTACTCAAATGGCTTCGGCTACTGCATTGATGGCTTTATTACAATTGGTTCTTTTTAGACTTAGCCCAGATGCTGGTGAATCTTTTAAGTTATACATTCTTCATTTATTGTTGCTTTTACCTTTTGTTTTAGTAATGACACCTGCGGGGCATATTTCTGATAAATATCCAAAAGAAAGAGTTCTTTTTTCCACATCTTTGATTTTATTACCCTTGTCCTTATTGATTGCATTTTCATTTTATGAAGGCCTTTTAACACTGGCGTATGTTTTTGCATTCTTGTTTTTTGTTGTTTCCGCTTTTATGTCTCCTGCTAAATATGGATTTTTAAAAGAATTAGTCGGAGTTCGTTATATTTCTTCAGGAACCTCTTTATTGACTATTTCTTCAATTATCAGTATTTCTGTTGTTGGTTTACTCGTTAGTTTTGCTTTTAATTACTTTGTTCCTGTTTCTATTGTTGAACCGCAAGAGCTGCTTCGGGCGACTTTCCCGATTTCACTTGTGATCTTTGTCTTTTCGTTAGGCGCTTTATTCTTTTCAAGAGATTTGCCTGAAATTGGGCGTACTGCCTCAGACCTTCGGTTCCAGTGGGGTCGATACTGGAATTTCGCATATGCGCGTCGTAAAATGAAAAAAATATGGAAGAATAGAGCTCTACGTCAATCCATCATTGGTTTATCGATGTTCTGGCTCATTGTATTTTTATTGGTTTTTATTTTCCAAAAACAATTACAGCCAAACGAATTTGAAATAAAAAATATTTTCAATCGCGGTATTTTTTATAGTACCATCGGTTTAATTATTGGCTGTTTATATGCGTCGAGAATGTCGCGTGCTTTTATTGAAACAGGCCTTATTCCTTTTGGTACTGCAGGGGCTTCGATCAGTATCTTTTTAATCCCTGTTTTGCCTTCAATTCCTTCTTTGATTGCCTTTTTTTCATTAGGTTTTTTTGGCGGTGTTTTTGTTGTTCCAATGACATCCATGCTTTTGTATAACACAAAACCAAGATCTGCTGGGCACGTCATTTCTATTAATAATGCCTTGCAGCACGTGGTCATGATTACGTTTTATGCATTAGCCCTTTCTCTTCTTCATGTTTTTAATTTTTCTCTAAATAAACTGTTTTTCTTGTTGGGTATCATCTGTTTAATTGGAACGATCTGGGCTTTAATTGCTCTTCCTCAATCACTTTTACGTCAATTATTACGTGGTATTCTTTCAACTCGTTATAGAATGGATGTACGTGGTATTCATCATGTTCCATGGGAAGGGCCTGTCCTTTTAGTCGGAAACCATATTTCTTATATCGACTGGGCGCTATTACAAATGGCTTGCCCAAGACCTCTTCGTTTTGTTATTCGTCGTCAGTCTTTTGAGAAATGGTATATCCGTTTATTGTTAAAACAGATGAATATAATCGAATTGGATCCATCCAAGCCAAATGAAGCGATGGCTTTAGCCAATGAAGCTTTGAAACGTAAGGAAGCAGTCGTTATATTTCCTGAAATTGCGATTTCAAGAACAGGGAATGTGAATCGATTCCGTTTGGATTATAGCAGTGCCTTAAAAGAAGTTCCTGAGACGGCATTAGTTCCTTTTTATGTTCAAGGATTATGGGGTAGTTCTTATTCTATGTCTTCAGCAGGGTATCGTGAACGTATTCATAAAGCGGGTGACCGTTCTGTATCGGTGGCGTTTGGTGATCCTTTGCCAATGGATTCTTCTCCTATCGTTGTTAAAAATAAAGTACAAGAATTATCGATCACGGCTTGGGAAACTTATATTCGTACTCTTCGTCCAATGGCTTCTAGTTGGATTCGAACAGCTATTCGTGTCGGGAGTGCGCCATCTATTTTTAGCCCTGATGGGAATCATTTTTCTGGAACATCGCTTGCGGCGGCTGGTTTAACTTTTGGAAAAATGATCGATAAAAAAACACCAGGTGAAAAAAGAATTGCCATCTTGGTTCCTCCAACAGCCCCTGG
>JAAYXQ010000113.1 GCA_012515825.1 Fibrobacter sp. | reverse complement strand
GAGAACCATTCTTAAAAACACGTATACCAAGGCCCACTGACTCTGATATTTCTGTATTTTGCACCTTGCTCTGAAATAACGAAAGGCCTTCTGAAAGGGAACGACCTGCAATAATATCAAATTGTTCAACTTTTTTAGAGGCTATTTCTTTAAGGTGTAAGACAGCTTCTTGAATATCCATAAATCTATTTTCCTATGATAGAAAAGACTTCAGAAGCCTTCTCTATAATTTGATTAAGAATGATATCGTTATGCATTGTGGAAATAAATGCGGACTCATATTGAGATGGGGGTAAGTATATGCCTCTTTCTAACATGCCATGGAAAAAACGTGCAAATGTAGATGCATTTGCTGCCATCGCTGTTTCTGTATCGATCACTGGCTTATCTGAAAAGAAAACGGTGATCATAGAGCCTATTTGATTCACCTGCACAGGAACGCGAGCGGTGGCGGCGGCATCGCGCAAACCTTGAGCGAGGCGCGATCCTTGCAGAGCAAGCTCTGCCCAGGGCTTTTCTTGTTCTAAAAGGTCTAATTGAGCAAGCCCTGCCGCCGTCGCCATGGGATTCCCTGAAAGAGTTCCAGCTTGGTAAACGCCTCCGAGAGGGCTTACCATTTCCATAATTTCTCGACGCCCAGCATAAGCTGCTAAAGGTAAACCGCCACCGACAATTTTTCCTAAAGTCATCATGTCGGGTTTTACCGCAAATAATTCACTTGCACCACCACGCGCCAGACGAAAACCAGTCATCACCTCATCAAATATTAAAACCGCTCCAGATGCGTCACACAAGCGTCTAAGACCTTCCAAAAATCCTTTAGCAGGAGTCACCACGCCCATATTTCCAGCGACTGGTTCTACAATCACAGCGGCAATTTCATGAGAGTGTTTTTCAAATAAAACTTCTACTTCTTCGAGGTGATTATAAGAAGCGACTAAAGTATCTTTAGCAACACCTTGTGTAACGCCAAGAGAACTTGGAACGCCGTGAGTTAAGGCTCCTGAACCCGCTTGTATTAAAAAAGAATCGCCATGGCCATGATAACAGCCTTTGAATTTCACTATTTTATCTCGCCCCGTAAATCCACGAGCCACACGCACAGCAGACATCGTTGCTTCTGTGCCTGAATTCACTAAACGAACTAAGTCCATCCCTTGAACCATCGATAAAATGCGATCGGCTAAAAGAACTTCAGCACCTGTACAAGCGCCAAAACTAAGCCCTTTTTTTAATTGTTTTTCTAATGCTTCTGTTACCACAGATGGATTATGACCCAAAATCATTGGCCCAAAAGAAAGCACTAAATCGATATATTCACGATCTTCAATGTCATAAATAAAAGGGCCTTGTGCTCTAGAAATAAAAATAGGAGTTCCACCGACTCCCCCAAAAGCACGCACAGGAGAATTTACACCTCCTGGGATTTTTTCACAGGCCTTTAACCATAAATCCGTCTGACTCATAAACTTCTCCGGTATTTGGATTCAAGCATTTTCCAGAAATTAGATGGGCTTCCAGTCAATGCTTCGAGACGTTCCGATAAAGAAGGAGTGATTTGTTCTTCGCCTGCGATTAATCGATTTAAAAAAGATTCATCTACTTCTAGACGACGTGCAAAATCACTACGGCTCATTTTTAAGAAATGAATGCTTTCTTCTATGGTGACTCCAGGAGGCTGTATTTTTCTTCTATTAGTCATATTCCCTTTACAATGAAATCCGTTTCCATCCTTCAGCACCAAAACGCAAATCACGTTCCACAAATTCCCAAATCACTAATTTTTTGCCTTTTAATACACCGCTTCGACGAGCAAGCGTTTCACGTACAAGAGTACTTGCACCTCCATCACTCACTATAGAAGAAAGAGGCGTATTTAACTCTTTTGCTAAATGAGAAATAAAGCCCGCACTTCGAGGAGCATCGGTCTGGTATATTCTTGAAAAACTATCTCCTAAAATCAAAATAGAACTTTGCCTATAATTATCCTTGTATAGAACACCAGAAGAGTCTTTCACTGGATAAGCTTTTACCCATTGAGAAGGAAATACAGGTAAAGAAGTCATCACAGCCACATCTCCGACTCGTTCAACTAATGTGGTATCTTCTTTATAATAATTAACAGGTAAATCCATCTCCATCGAACGAACCTTTTCAGCCACAACAGAAGCGGCAAGCTTAGCTCCTCTTGGAGTCCAATGCGTGTCTGTGTACAAATACAAATAATTAGAATCTTGATCTTCTTTTTTTGCTTCTAAAAATGGTTTGTAAAGATCGACTGTTTTAATGCCTTTTTCATTTAATGCATTTAAGACATCTTGTGAATGTGTAAAAGGAACACCTGAAGATGAATCCCAAGAGGAGGTTAAAAGCTCTGGGTAAATAGAAGGCTTTCCTGGTATGATCACGACTAAAAGTTCAATTCCTTTCTTTTGTAAATCTTTTTGAAAAGCAACAATTTCTTTTACTGGGTTATCTAAGTGCTTACTTCTATTTTTATCTAATGGGCTTGGCATTGTTAAATAGGCGACATCGTCACGATAGAAAAGCCAATCGTCTTCTCCTAAAAAAGCTTTTTCTCCAGGCTCATTAAATAAAGTCCAAAAAGATCTTTGTATTAATACGCGACTTTTTTGTGTGACTTTATTTTCATCTTCTAAACGTTTTTCATAGGGACGCCAATAACGACTTGTTAAGAAACCATAATGCCAGTAATACTCAGCTAAACGTTTGATAGAAAAAGAGCCATAGGATAGACTCGCTTGTTTAATTAAAGGTGTTAAAGAATCAGATACGGAAGGATTATCTTCTAATTCACTTAAAAGCGATTCTATTTTCAATAGATCCTGATCTTTTATGGAAGAGGAATCCATTGTAGTATAAGAATTCGTATTCGTATAAGATGTTTTTAAGAAACGAAAGGCATCTAAAACGGGTTCAAGCGATAATGCATCAAATTCTTTTTTATTTAACACGGATTGCCAAGTTTTATTCAAAGAATCACTCGCCTGACGAAGATCAGACTCTCTTTTAAAAGGAGTCTTAAAAATATCCGTGATCATGTCTAGTGGTTGAAAAGCAACATCTTTATTCAATGAATAAAATAATTGCGTAGATGCTGGAACACATAATATGCCAACAAAAAGAATAATGAAGAAAATTGCAATACGGTTCATAAAATAAATATAGTAAGCTCAAGATAAAAAAAATCCCTATTCCCTTGCTTTGGATGTTTTTAATAGATTACAAAGCGTTCAAAAATCATTGATTTTACGTAAAATAATAACTAGTGGTTTTTAGGGCTTAAAATCATTTTTTATAGTTGCCTCTTTTTCTTTTTTTTGTTATAAATGGCATCAACCACAAGGAGACGAACGTGAGTATTCAAGATGATTTCGGCAGCTTAGTCTTTAATGCAAAGACAATGAGTAAGTATTTATCGAGTCAAACCTACCAAAGTCTTTTAGCAACCATGCATAATGGAACTGATTTAGATCCATCGATTGCAGATGAAGTGGCTTATGGCATGAAGAACTGGGCCTTAGATCAAGGTGCAACCCATTTTACACATTGGTTTCAGCCATTAAATGGAACAACCGCTGAAAAGCACGATTCCTTTTTTAATCCAGACTATGAAGGTGGCGTCATCGCTTCTTTTTCTGGTAAAGAATTATCACAGAGTGAACCAGATGCATCCAGTTTTCCTTCGGGTGGTCTAAGAGCGACTTTCGAAGCCCGTGGTTATACTGCTTGGGATCCTACTAGTCCTGCTTTTATTCGTAAGAGTCAAGGTAATGTTTCAGTCCTTTGTATTCCGTCTGTTTTCTGCGGATACCATGGCGAAGCTCTTGATAAAAAAACGCCTCTTCTTCGTTCTCAAGCGGCCATTATTAAACAAGTTTATCGTGTCGCAAAACTATTTAATCTTCCAATGGATAAACGTCCATATATTACTTTAGGTGCCGAACAAGAATATTTTTTAATTGATGAAACAGTGTACAAAATGCGTCCTGATTTAATGCAAACAGGCCGTACTCTTTTTGGTATTCGTCCAGCGCGTCATCAACAGATGGAAGACCATTACTTTGGAAAAATCAATCCTCGCGTTTTGAATTTTATGGCCGATGTGGATCATGAACTTTGGAAGCTAGGGATTCCTGCAAAGACAAGACATAATGAAGTGAGCCCAGCTCAGTTTGAATTTGCTCCTGTCTTTGAAGAACAAAATCTCGCCGTAGACCATAATATGCTCACAATGAGTGTTTTACAATCGATTGCTGAACGTCACGGATTTATTTGCATTACTCATGAAAAGCCCTTTGCTGGTGTGAATGGCTCTGGAAAACATAACAACTGGTCTATCACTGGACCAGATGGTAAAAACTGGTTGACTCCAGGTAAAACACCTCATGAAAATGCAAAATTCCTTTTTGTTCTAGTCGCAATTATCAAAGCGGTAGATACCTATGCTCCTTTAATTAGAGCGGCTGTCGCTTCTGCTGGTAACGACCATCGACTTGGTGCAAACGAAGCTCCTCCTGCAATTGTATCCATTTTCCTCGGTGAACAGCTCACAGATATTATCAATCAATTAGAATGCGGTACTCCTAAATCCTCTAAATGTGGAGGGCTTTTAGAAATAGGTGTTTCAAGTTTACCAAAACTACCTAAAGACGCTACAGATCGTAATCGCACAAGTCCATTTGCTTTCACAGGAAACAAATTTGAGTTGCGAGCTGTTGGTTCTGATCAAAGTTGTGCCTCTTCTAATACCGTTCTCAACTTGTCTGTAGCAAGTACTTTAGACGAAATGATTACAGAAATGGAAAAAGCCATTACAGCGGGTGAAGATTTCAACATCGCACTTCAAAATATTCTTCAAAAAGAAATTAAGGCTCACAAGCGTATCTTATTTGATGGTAATGGTTATAGCGATGAATGGCGTGATGAAGCAGCTCGTCGTGGTTTACCTAACTTAAAAAGCACTCCAGATGCAATTCAAGCCTTTAAAGATCCAAAGTTCATTGCTCTTTATGAAAAGTATTCTGTCTTATCTGAAAAAGAACTTAATAGTAGATACGCTATTGCTAAAGAGACTTATGAGCGAGTCATTACTATGGAAGCTGAATGTGCTTTGATGATTGCAAAGACAATGATTTTACCTGTCGGTATCTCCTATGCCGCCGACTTAGCCAATTCATTATCATCGCTTTCAAAAGTAGAACATAGTGCCTTGCAAAAGATGGTAGAAGCAACAGCCTCTTTAGTCAATTCTTTGATTGAAGCAATAGAGCACCTAGAAACTTCTATCAAAAGTGGTCATGCAGATCAGATGCTTACCGCAATGGATAAAACACGTCAGTTTGCTGATAATTTAGAAGAAATTGTTCCTGATAATCAATGGCCATTACCAAGTTATGGAGACATGTTTTTCATCTAATTTTTTAATTAACTAAACTAAAATAGCGGCTATTCATAGCCGCTATTTTTTTTATAATGAAAAGCTAAAAAAACTTTGCATAGTAGAATCCTTAATATTTTAGAAAAACAAACTGATGCAAAGATTTATAGAAAATGTTATTTCTTTTCTTGATTTAATAATTCTTCAAGAATGGCTGCCCCTTGTAAAAATTCATTAGACTCCATACAGCTCTTTACTTCTAGCAGTTTTTGCAAATATTGCTTTTGTGAAGGAATATTATTCTCTTCTGCAGCCATGTTAGAGAGCTTAAATAAAACCGTACAAATCTTTGTACTATTAGGGAATTGTTCTACAAAGCCCGAAAATAATATTCGTGCTTTATCTTTTTGATCCACTTGAACTAGACAAAGAGCCATCCAATAAAGAGATTCTTCTGCAAATTCACCTGTTTTCATCAACTCATAGACTTGCTTAAAAGTTGAATACGCAAGCTTGTATTCTCCTCTTAAATAATCAGAGCGACCTGTATTAAACATGGATTCTGCTTCTAAAAGCCGTTCAGCCTCTTGTTCAATACTATCTAAAGCAAGAGGCTCTGATGAAGACTTATTAATCACCACTTTTTTAGCAAGAATTTTGTCTGATTTGCCTAAAAGCATATCTAAACGATAAAGAATTTCTTCTTGTCGGCTATCATTTCGTTCTGATTCTGATGCCACTCGTTTTGATAAAATAGAAAGCTCTGCCATTAGGCGACGATTGACTAGATCTTGAGCTTTATAAAGAGAATCAATCACTTGTTTTAAAGAATCCACTTGTAGATTCATTTCATCTTTAACATCCTTTCTAACAACGTTTCCAACAACTCTTAATTCTTTGGTTCTAAGTGCAGTCACACTAGAACACCCCGACATAAAAATTATCGAAAATAAAACGAAAACAAGAAGGAATTTCAGTTTCATAAAAGATCTCCTCAAGGAGTTCAAAACAAGTTATTATTTGACATTCACACGGAAACTAGCTCTACGATTTTTTGCATAAGCATCTTCACTTTCACCATCTTGTTTTGGTTTTTCTTCACCGTAACTAATGGTTTCCATACGTTCTGAAGCAATGCCATAAGCGCTTAAAAATTCTTTTACTTTTGTGGAACGAGCACTACCTAAAGTCATATTATAGTCTTCAGTGCCACGAGCATCTGTATGACCTTCTACGGTAATAGTAAAACGAGGTTCTTGGTTAAGAATTTCACCCACTTGAGTGAGAAGTTGTTTAGCATCCTCTGTTAATTCAGAACGATCAAAATCAAAATAGATGTCTTCAGACATGACGCGGTCCATCATTTCTTGTAATTTTTTACGAGCAGCTTCTAAACGTTCAGCCTCTAAACGTTCTCTTTCAAGAGCCGCTAAAGAATCTTCATTCACCTGTGATTGCTCTGGAGCCGTTGCTTCAGCGGGTGTTTCCTGGACTACAGGATCTACAACGGGTTCTTGTTTATTAGCACATGCTGTTAATCCAATAACGACGCAACCTGCAATTAAAAGACCGTAAAATGATTTCATTGTTTACCTTCCTTGTTGTGTTTGACTTGTTTTTCAATCGGGTACCAGGACCAGGTAGGTGCTGTATTTTCTCCACCCTTAGTAATTCTTGTTACATTACTTCCATCTCGTCGCATGATATATATCTGATGAGAACCAGTTCTATCACTTGAAAAAGCGATTAACGATCCATCTGGAGACCAGCTTGGTCTTTCGTTATTTCCAGAATTGGATGTCAATTGAATAATATCTGACCCATCAATAGCACACGTATAAATATTCATTTTCCCATCATCCATAGATGTATAAACGATCCGGTCGCCCGTAGGAGCCCAAGAAGCCCTTTCATTATACCTTCCCATGAATGTCATCCGACGCATATCAGAGCCATCACTATTCATGACGTAAATTTGTGGAGAACCACCTCGATCACTTGTAAAAATAATTTCTGATAAATTAGGACTCCAAGAAGGACTTGTTTGAGAAGACTTTAAGAAAGAAATACGACGAGTTTTTTGTGTTTCTGGATCACCCACATATAAATCCGTTTTTCCATCTATAATGGCAGAAAAAAGAATTTCGCCTGTTTTTGGATTAACTGCAGGGCTAAAAGTTTGCTCAAATTTCTTAAATAATCTTTTTTGTGTCCCAGTAGCCACATCCTTAATATAGAGCTGCGGCTTATTATTTCTAAAACTAACAAATATTATTCTTTCATTATCAGGACTCCATGCAGGCATCATACTAATGGTAGAATCAAAGGTAAGCTGACGGCGATGGAAGCCATCATAATCAGCAACCATAATCTGTTTTACACCATCTATTTTAGAAACCCAAGCAAGTTTAGTAGAGGCAATGCCATGGACACCCCACAAGTTATAAATTACTTTATCTATAAAATCATGGACGGCTTTTCTTGAATCTATTAAAGAGACGGTGTAAGACTCACCAAGGACTAAATCCTTTGATTGCGTCGCATAAAGGTAAAAATCAATCTTTATTTTATTATTTAAGGCCTTTTCAATTTTACCAGTCACATAAAACTTGGCTCTTGCCCGACTTAACTTCACTAAATCAAATTTCGGAACTGAAATTACATCAAAACGCCCAGAAAGATTAAGATCTCGTTCAGCGACTTCGTGTGGTTTTTCATCTGGCCAATCTAAAGTAGTTCCAGATGGTTCTGAGAAAGGAACAACACCTATAGGCATTGTTTTGAAAACAGATATACCAACATCAACGGCAATAGTGTCTATTGAAGCAAACACCTGCATTGTCATTGATAAGAAAAGAGCTAAAAATAATGATTTATTCATACACAAGCCAGAAGATACAAATTAATAAAGACAAAAACAAAAAATAAATTACTTTGGTGTGAAATTAAAATTTAACGAAAGCGCTGGAGCCCTATAGTTTGGTGGCAGCTCGGGCACTTTAGCAATTTGAATAGCACGCATAGAAAGATGATCCCACGTTTTATTTCCAGAAGAGCGTTTGAGAGTAATATTTGAAATCAAACCAAAACGATCCACAGTAAACTGGACGGTTGTTTTAGCGTCTTTCCCAATATTCATCCCATTAGGAGGGTTGAAATTTTGCATGATAATTTGTTTTAGGCGTTCTAAATAAACCTGCATCAAAGGATCCATATCCACAGAGCCAACTGGATGAAGACTTGGAGCATCCATCGTAGGCAAATCCATGTCATCTATAGGAAAATCATCGGTCACTTCTTCGGTGGTTTCTTCCACAACTTCTTCAACTGGTTCAGGCTTTGGTTCTTCAGGTTTAGGTTCTTCTTGTTTAGGCTCTGGCGGTAGTTCTTTTTTTACTTTTGGTTTAGGTGGTTCTACCTTTGGTTTTGGGCGATGAACCACCTGACGAGGAACAGGGGCTGCCACTTGAACCATTTCAAACACGGGAATAGGTTCTGGTTCAGATTTAAAATTAATGTTATTTACAATAAATAAAGCTGCTATACATAACAAGTGAAATACCAAAGACACCACAACAATTTTTGTTATGGAACTATTGATGCCAGACGAAAAATAAAGCGATCCTTTATCGGTCATTTTTTAAATTTTCTTTAGGCGATAATGTTAAAAAGCCTAGTTTAGTAACCCCCGCTTTTTGTACGGCAGAGACTACTTTCATCACTAAACCATAATTCACTGTTTCATCCGCATTAATGACAACAGCCATTTCTCCATTCCAAAGAGACTTGAATACTCCATTAAAGCTTTTCATATCGACTTTCATATCAGCGATATAAAGATCATCATCTTTAGTGATGGATACTTTAAGAAGTTTTTCTTGCTCTATTGTAGGCGCTTCTGCCTTAGGGAGATCGACTTTAACGCCTTGACTCATCAAAGGGGCAGAAATCATAAATACAATTAATATCGAAAAAACGACATCAATCATATTGGTGAGATTCATTTCTTGGTTTAATGTTTTACCGCGACTTCTTTTCAAAGTGCCTCCTACCCAGCGATCTCTTCAAGAGCAAGAAGATCGCCTCGCTTAAAGATACTTAGAACTCGAGACCCAAAATTATAATAGGCAATTTCATTTTGTCCATTACGAGCCACAAAGACGTTATAGCCAGCTGAAGCAGGAATTGCAACAACAAGACCAGCAACAGTAGTCACCAAAGCCGCAGCAATACCAGGAGCTACCACTGAAAGATCTGCAGAGCCGTGCTGACCGATTTCAAAGAAAGCAGACATAATACCCCAAACCGTACCTAAGAGTCCAAAAAATGGGGCCAGATTCGAGCTGATAGCTAAAAAACTTAAATGACGGTCTTCGTCAAGACGCAAGCCTTCAATCGAACGTTGAATAGTATCTTCAAGCAATGAGGCGCGATGTTGAATAGAATCATAACTCACAAAATTACTGAATTTAGCAGCTTCAATAAGTACTTCTGATGTCAGTCGTTTTAACGCACTATCTCCAGAAGTTTCACATAAGCCTTGTAATTCAATAAAATGTTCGACCTGATTAAACCTTGAAAAAAAAGAAGCGTTAGCTCTTTGATTCTTTCGATAAGAAAATAATTTGACAATAATAATGCCCCAACTTCCAAAAGACATTACAGCTAGAATAGCAATTATCACAATTGTAGCCACATCAGCTTTCATAATCATCTGAACTATAGGTAAGCTAAGCACAAAAACCTCCATAAAAGACAAAGTAAAAATAGATTTTTTTTCTTTTTAAAAGAACGACTCTTTGCTTAAAACTGCTGTTATTGATTGAAATGACGCTTGATTCTGCATGAAAAAAACTAGACGCTTAAGCTCTTTGGGTGAAAGCTTTTTCGATGTACGTCACTAAAGCCTAACAGTCGAATAGCCTCTAAATGCTTCTTAGTGCCATACCCTGCATGCATTTCAAAACCATAGCCAGGGTACTTTTTTGCCAAGTCTTCCATATAACGATCACGAAAGACCTTAGCAAGAATAGAAGCCGCAGAAATACTCACAATTCTAGAATCCCCTTTGATTATCGGGATTTGCTTTTCAAAAGGAACACCTGCGATCTTCAAATTGCCATCAATAGCAATGACCCAATCGGTCTCTTTTGTTAAAAAGCCTTTCGATTCTACAGGGATTTTCGAGGAAGTGACATCTAAACCAGAAACACCTATCGCAGATAACGCTCGACGCATGGCAAGAAAATTAGCATTGAGAATGTTTAATTCATCAATTTCTGCTTCACTCGCGCTCCCTATGGCATAACAAAGGCATTGTTCTTTAATATGATCAAACAAAGATTCTCTTTTACTTTTAGATAACTTTTTAGAGTCATTTAAGCCAAGATCTACTTCGTAATTTTTAAGAACAACCGCACAAGCAACCACTGGACCAGCTAAAGGGCCACGGCCTACTTCATCTATCCCAATAATCACCTTATTTTGAAAATGTAAAGAAAGCTCTCTTTGCCCTTCTATAGGTGAAGAAATATCATTCAAAAAAGTGGGCAAAGAATACTTCATATTTTTTAATACCCTAAAGAGGCTGCATAATCACGAAGAGTTTTCCAATACAGATTATGTTCCGCTTTTAAAACTCTAGCGGCTAAAATCTCAGGAGTATCATCAGTAAAAACAGGCACCATAGATTGCCCTAAAATACGGCCATCATCATAATCGCCATTCACTAAATGAACTGTCGCCCCACTCCAGCCCTCATTAGCCTCTAACACGGCTTCGTGGACATGTATTCCAAAAAAACCATGCCCACCATATTTGGGGAGTAAAGAAGGATGAATATTTAAAATTCGATCTTTTAAGCTTACTAATAAAGAATCTGTTATTTTTTTCATATAACCAG
>JAAYXQ010000112.1 GCA_012515825.1 Fibrobacter sp. | reverse complement strand
GTTTTCCCTTCTGCTACATTAACCAGTTTAGCAGAACCTTTAGCTGAGACATTAAAAATTGCGAAAGAGCATTCTCCTGAATTAAAACCAGAATACTGCTGTATTAGTGCTGCAGGTCCAGTTTCTAATAATCGTTGTGTGATGACTAACTTATCTTGGGACATCGACGGCAATGCATTGACTACGATTATAGGCATTCCTGTGATGATTATTAACGACTTTGTAGCGATTAGTTATGGAATCCCTACTTTAGATGTGGAAGACCCCACTCAAATTCATAAGCTAGCGCATTCAGATGGTAGTTATGCAGAGCCTCAGCCTGCAACAAAAGCGGTGATTGGTCCTGGTACAGGCATGGGTGTTTCTTTCTTGGCTTTTGATGGGAAGCGTCATATCCCTGCAAGTTCAGAAGGCGGTCACATGTCTTTCTCTCCTTTTGATGAAGACTCGCGCTCTTTTTGTGATTACATGACTAAAAAGTTAGGAACGCAGCCAGGAGTAGAAGTTTTTGTTTCTGGTCTTGGCATATCTAATATGTACGAATGGTGGAAAGCAACGAAGGGAATTCCTAGCAATCCATTATTTCAAAAAATAGAAGAAACAGAACCAAGTGATAGGCCAAAGTATATTAGCCGTGCGAGCGATACCGATCCTGTGGCCGCTGAAATGATGCGTTTGTTTGTAAAGATGCTAGGGCGATTTGCAAGTGATGTGTCGGCGCTTTTGCTCCCATTAGGAGGCCTTTATTTAGCTGGTGGTACAGTGCAAAAAGATATGCGCTGGCTCGAACGAGACCACTTGTTTATGAAGTATTTTGAAAAAAATTACAATCCAAATATTCGTCCGTTGCTTCAGAAGATGCCTGTATATATCATCAAAGATTATAGCATCAGTCTTTATGGGGCTGCAAACGCAAGTTTGAATTTACAGCAAACTAAATAATTTTTTTAAACTTACTTTTTCTCTCAATTTATGGGCTTTTTAGATGATTTCGTCTAATAAGCCCTTTTTTATGCCTGTTTTAGTGAAGCTGGGTTTAAGGCACCCTTTATTATATTTTGCTTAAAACTATTTTTTAGAAAAAATAAGGCAAACTCTAAAATATCGAACTAGCGAGAAGTATCGCTGCAAATGTTTTGAAAATCAATTTCTAGAGATTGCTGTATAATTGTTGAGCTATTAAATATTAAAGGAATATAAATATGCCTTCTTTTGACCCAAGTGCAAAAAAGATGTTGCTTTCTGGAAACGAAGCCATCTCTCTTTCGATGTTGCATTGTAATGTGCAAATCGCTGCGGGGTATCCTGGAACCCCTTCTTCAGAAATTCTAGAAACGTATTCAGAAATAGGCGGTTATGCTCAATGGGCTCCAAATGAAAAAGTCGCTGCAGAAGTGGCTTTGGGAGCTTCTTTTGGTCATGCAAGATCTGTTGTAACGATGAAGCACGTGGGCTTAAATGTGGCAAGTGATGTCCTTTATACCGCTACCTATTCTGGTACTCAGGGCGGCATGGTATGGATTGTCGCCGATGATCCTGGTCAAGCAAGTTCTCAAAACGAGCAAGACACTCGTAATCATGCGAAGGCTGCTGTGTGCCCTATGTTTGAACCCTCTAATTCTCAAGAAGCCTATGACATGGTGCGTCTAGCTTTCCAAACGAGTGAACGCTTTGGCATCCCTGTGATTCTTAGAATGACAACACGAGTGGATCACTCTAAATCCATAGTCCAAGTTTCTGATGAAAAGCTAGAAGCATTAAAACCTCATTTTGTCCGTGATATTGCCTCTCGAGTGATGGTTCCTGGTTATTCCAAACCAGCAGCTAAAAGACTTCGTGCTAAGATGGAAGAAATGGCGGCTTGGAATAGTGCAGAAGGCCCAAATCGAATGGAAATGCGTTCTACCGATTTAGGGATTATTACTTCTGGTATTTCTTATCATCATGTTAGAGAAGCGGCTCCAGAAGCGAGTGTTTTGAAAATTGGGATGAGTTACCCTTTACCTGTGAATTTAATTCGTGAATTTGCCGCCAAAGTGGGTCGTCTTGTTGTGATAGAAGAAAATGACCCTTGGTTATTTGAGGGAATCAGTGCACTAGGCATAAAAGTAGAAGGCAAATACGATCCGATTTATCGTTTTGGAGAATTAGATGTCAATCGCGTGAGACGCATTTTAGCTCGCGACAATTCGCCTGAACCAGTGCCTGTCAAAGGGCGCGCGCCTGCGTTATGTCAAGGATGCCCTCATCGTGAATCCTTTGCGGTTTTAAATGAACTCAATTGCATTGTCTCTGGAGATATTGGCTGTTATACTTTGGCTGCCCTACCTCCTCTTTCTGCAATGGATATGATGATTGATATGGGGGCTTCAATTGGTATGGGTCTCGGCTTACGCCATGTACTTCCAAGAGAAGAAGCCAAGCGAGTTGTCTCTGTGATTGGGGATTCCACTTTCATACATAGTGGCATTACGGGTCTTGTAGAAATGGGTTACAATAGACCATCTACTGGCCACGTCGTTATTATTTTGGATAATAGCATTACGGCGATGACAGGGCAACAAGAGCATCCTGGGACAGGCCGCAAGTTAGATCATTCGCCAGCATACAAAGTCAATTATGGTGAAATCGCAAAAGCAGCAGGGATTGAAAATGTATTTGAAGTCAATCCAGTGAAAGAACATGATAAAATGAAGACGCTAGTTAAAGAAGCGTTAGAAAAAGACGAGCTCACTCTCATTATTGCAAAGAGCCCTTGTATCTTAGCATTAAAGAGCATTTTAGCTTGGGATAAAGCAAATCGTGAAAAAGCAGGAGATCAAAAATGAGTACCATGAATGTAAAGTTTGCTGGTCTTGGTGGAACAGGTGTTGTTAAAGCAAGTGATGTTTTTGCTGAGCTAGTTTTTGAATTAGGGTATGATGTAAAAAAAGCAGAAGT
>JAAYXQ010000111.1 GCA_012515825.1 Fibrobacter sp. | reverse complement strand
TATCAAGAACAACTTTCTACAACTGGAACAAAAGAGATTCTTTACAGGATTTATCATCCAGACCAAAAACATGTTCAAGACAAACTCCCAAATGGCTTGAAAGAATAGTGATAAAACTAAGGGACAAGCAGAACCTAAGTTCTATCAAAATACATTTTGAGCTAAAAAACAGAGACATTTTAAACCCTTCAACAGGCTGTTTCCTTTCAGAATCAGCAATTAGAGCCATTTTTGCCCGATACAAAAGAGGGTATAAATGGGATAAATTAAAACGCAAAAAAGCTAAGGTGATCAGGTACGAAAAACAATGCCCAGGTGAATTAGGACATATTGATGTAAAGAAAATCAAAAAAATTAAAGGAGATGACAACCAAAAGAAATATGAAGCCCTTTTAATAGACGACTGTACACGGCTTTCTTACGCCGAAATCATCCCTGATAAAACAGCTGTTACCCTCTCAGGCTTCCTTAAATCAGCCGTAAATTACTTTAAAACAAACTATGACCTCCAGTTTGAACGGTTAATGTCTGATAACGGAAATGAGTTCACAACAAGATACAAGCGAAATGTGTCTTTACATCTTTTTGAAGCAACCTGCAAGTCCCTCGGAATCAAACACATCTACACAAAACCCTATCATCCGCAAACCAACGGAAAAGTCGAAAGAATATGGCGAACCCTCGATACGGAATTTTATTCTAAAAAATGGTTCTTTAGCCCTGAGCATAGAGAATATGAGCTCAAACAATGGATAGAAAAATACAATAAACACAGAGCGCATCTGGGGATAAATGGGCTTACCCCACTGCAAAAACTCCTTAAACTAAATGCCTCTGTTTCCCTCGAATCGCATCAGCACTACGAGACGGCAAAAGAATCTGTAATTCTTTAACAGGCTTATCAAAATTCTCTTTCAATATTTTTAATTCTTCATCTGTCCACAGAAAGCCTGTTTTTGTTCGTTTAAGGTATTCTTTATCACGCTTTAACTTAAGAACCCACATTCTTGAGCGAATGCCATCATACGTCCTTTGAGGAAAAATCTTCGTAAGCTCTTCAATGGTCATATCCTGATAATGTTTTAACAAAAGTGCATCTTCAAACTGCGTCCACGATGGATTCTTGGAAAAAATCTTTTTTCGTTTTTTCTTCGGTCCATGTTTTAAAGCTATTCTCTTTATCGCCCCTATGCTTCGATTAGGGAAAAAGTCCTGAATCCACCTATCTTCAACCTGACCGTAAAATGCCCTGACCATATTAATCTCATCTTCTGTCCATTTCCTGCCGTTTCTGTCTTCCGGCAGGTATTTGCCCCGCTTAATACCCAGCTTGCACGCTTTATGGGCAAGCGAAGAAAGATTCCGCCCCGAAAACTTCTTGAGCAGCTTTTCGTTTGAAATGGTTGAAGGATAAAACTTTTTTAGCAGTCTTACTTCTTCTTCTGTCCACTTTTTACTGACATTACTCACTTTTAACATCCCTAAATCGCTGAAACGCAATAATAATAATAATAATAATAATATATGAAACGGCTTCCGTTAATGATAAAGATATTATATAATATCTTTATCATTAACGAAGTAATCGGAGTCAAAAGTGTTAATAACGTCTAAACGATATACAGG
>JAAYXQ010000110.1 GCA_012515825.1 Fibrobacter sp. | reverse complement strand
TAGTTTTATTAAGGCCTGCATAATAGAGCAGGCCTTTTTTTTGCTTTTTTGCTCAAAATAGAAAGAAATAAAAAGCATTCGTTTTTCTTGCTGTTTTTGCTAGATTTGGGCTCACTATGACAAAAGAAAAATGGATTAAAGTATTTATAGCACTTATTGTTGCTATTGGTCTCTATTTTCTACCCTATGACTCCTTTGGAGTCGCCATAAATCCAGTAGAAAAGAGAGTGATTTCAATCTTTATTGTCGCGGCTTTATTTTGGATTTTAGAGCCGTTTCCAATTTGGACAACGTCCATGTTTGTGATTGTGACCATGCTTCTCACGGTTTCAAATCACGGACTTCTTTTTATGCAATCGGATGCCGCAGGTACTCCTTATGCAAATCTAATAAGCTATAAAGCCATTATGGCTACTTTTGCAGACCCAATTATTATGCTTTTCTTGGGCGGCTTTTTCTTAGCGGCGGCGGCCACAAAATATCGTTTAGATATGAACCTCGCGAAGGTCTTATTAAAGCCTTTTGGAAATAATCCAAAATATATACTTCTTGGCTTGATGATTATTACGGCCATTTTCTCGATGTTTATGAGTAATACGGCTACGGCTGCGATGATGCTTGCTATTTTAGCTCCAGTGTTAGCTTTATTTGATTCAAGTGATAAGGGTCGTACCGCTTTTGCTCTAGCCATTCCTGTAGCTGCTAATGTTGGTGGTATGGGAACTCCTATTGGAACTCCTCCAAATGCCATAGCCCTAAAAGCTTTAGCGGATTTAGGATTAAATGTTTCGTTCGGTAAATGGATGGCTTTTGGTGTTCCATATGTGATTATTCTTATTTTGATTTCTTGGTTTCTTTTAATTAAGTTATTCCCAATCGAAAAGAAGACTATGGAATTAAAGGTAGGGGGGCGTTTCTTAAAAACCCCTAAGGCGATTATTGTTTATATCACTTTTGGTCTGACTGTTGTTTTGTGGGTTTTAGGTGAAGGAGTGCATGGCATGGACTCCAATACCGTCGCTATGATTCCTATGGCTGTTTTTGCTCTTGCTCAAATTATTACAAAAGACGATTTGAAGGGTATGAGCTGGGATGTGTTATGGCTTGTGGCTGGTGGTTTTGCATTAGGGCTTGGTTTACAAGCAACGGGCCTTGCAAAAGACTTAATTGGAGCCATCTCTTTTGATTCATTGCCAGTAGTTGCTTTAATGATAGGTTCTGGTTTCCTATGTCTTTTGATGGCTAATTTTATGAGCCATACGGCAACGGCTTCTTTGTTAATCCCTATTATAGCTGCTGTTGGAACCTCCTTAGGTTCCACTCTTGCTCCTCTTGGAGGTGTAACAGCTCTTCTAGTATCTGTAGCTTTTGCAAGTTCTTTAGGAATGAGTCTTCCCATTAGTACTCCTCCAAATGCTTTAGCTCATGCGACTGGATTAGTGGATACTAAAGGTATGGCAAAAGTGGGTATTGTAATTGGTGTTGTTGGAATGCTTTTAACTTACGTGATGATGTATTTGTTAGCGACATTCCATGTTCTCTAATATTCAAGGCTTTATGGCAGATGATTTTGGAAAAGCGAACGTTCAAATCGATCGCCTCAAAAGGGTCTATTTTTCAAATCCAGCAAATCGTTTATCTTTAAAAAAAGGTGATGAAATTGTATCTCAAGGGAAATATAATGATTCCCTTTTTCTTGTGCTTTCAGGCCATGTTTTAGGAAAATGTTGTATTGAATCTACAGAAAAACAAGACCTTTTTGGTCGCTGCTTTGAAATGTTTAGAGGCGGTGCCGGTACTTTTGTAGGGGTGCATAGTTTTTTTTCTGAACCATACTTAAGTTTTTTTACAGTTGAAGCATTAGATGATGTTGAAGTCGCTTTCTTGAAACGTGGAACTGCTCCAATAGAGAAAGAAAAATACGGCTCACTTCAAGAACAGTTTATTCCTATGATTTCGAATGAATTAGTGCTTCGAAATTTTCATCTATTAGAAAAGTCTATTGATAATGAATCGGCTCTGAATCGACTACATCGCTCTGAATTAAATGC
>JAAYXQ010000109.1 GCA_012515825.1 Fibrobacter sp. | reverse complement strand
AGTATAGAGCAAAAAAGTAACCTATGCCGCGAGTGAGAGGTGGTTCTAATAAGAAAGGAATAAGGCCTCCCACCTGTAATAAGATAAAAAGCAAAATCAGTTGAACAATAAGAGCTGTAATAAATGGGGGTCTTGACTCTTTAGGAATGATTCGGTTTTTTCCTCCCATGACATATTCACCGACAGGGGCGCCTAAGATGATTAGGAAATAAAGAATGATCACAGGGGTAAATGAAATAGCACCAATAATAGCAGAAATCATATTAAGAATATAGTTATAAAACGAGTTCTTAAAAAAGAACTTCTATAAAAGAAAGTACAGTTTTTTTGTGTAATGCATTTAATTATAGACGGCATTGAAGAGATGCAAAAAATAATTTGCGAAATAAAACAGGGAAAATATGGTGCAGAATAATTTGGTGATGAGTGTGAGTTTTTAGAGATGTTGAATCAGGTTTCTTTTTCTTTTTTTGAAAAAATACAACCGCAATAATCTTGGCGATAGAGGTTGTATTCCTTTGATAATTCAATAGATCTTTTATAACCATTTTTCTTCTTAAAATCAGATGGTAGGTTTTGAACATTGTATATGGTACCGCATTCTTCACTGATTTTATTTAAGAGAGAGGCATTTTTCATGGGGCTAATGGTGAGTGTCGATGCAAAATAATCGGCTCCCACTTCTTTTGCTTTTTTTGCCGCTTCTGAAAGGCGTAGCTCAAAACACTTCACACATCGCTCTCCACCTTCTGGTTCTTCTTCAAGGCCTTTAACGGTGGAATAAAAACGCTTGGGTTCGTATTCCCCTTCAATTAAATGAATGGGATTTGGGGCTTTGAATTCTTGGACAAAACGCTTCATCTCATTCAACCGTTGTTCATATTCGCTAGGAGGAGAAATGTTTGGGTTATAATAAAAAACAGAAATCACAAAATAAGGCGAAAGGTATTCTAAAACATAGCTACTACAGGGAGCGCAACAACAATGAAGTAATAAATGAGGGGTTTTCCCTGAATTGTTAATCTCATCTAATAGACGAGTCAATTGTTGCTGTAAAGAAAGGTTCATAAACAAAAAATAACAAAAAAAAGAGGACCGTTCTAAAAATCAAGAAAACCAGGCTCTCGCAAATCATTTTTTAGAGGCGTCCTTTTGAGAAGCGCTTTTAAAAGTGATAAGACTTTTCTAAATTTATACAAAAGATCCTCTAATAATGGTTTTATCCTAAAAGGTCAAATTCATTAATTATAGGAACAAGTTTTGTTAAAAATTTATTTTGAGATGTAGTATGAATATCCCTGAGCCTTCTAATTTTATTCAAGAAATAATTGTAGATGATCTAAAAACTGGAAAACGTAATGCGGTGCATACACGGTTTCCTCCAGAACCAAATGGATATCTGCACATAGGTCATGCTAAAAGTATCTGTTTGAATTTTTCAACAGCCGCAAAATTTGGCGGGAAAACCAATTTACGTTTTGATGATACTAATCCATCAAAAGAAGAAGTTGAATACGTAGATTCCATCCGTGACGATGTGCATTGGCTTGGTTTTGATTGGGAAGAACGTGAATATTTCGCCAGCGATTATTACGATCAAATTTATGACTTTGCAGAACAATTGATTCTCAAAGGCAAGGCGTATGTGTGTGAACTAAAGGGCGACGCTGTTAGTGAGTATCGTGGTACTTTAACTGAACCAGGTAAGCCTAGTCCTTGGAGAGAGAGACCTGTTTCTGAAAACTTAGACTTGTTCCGTCGCATGAAGGCTGGTGAGTTTGAAGAAGGGGCTTGCTTTTTAAGAGCGAAAATCGATATGGCTCACCCTAACATGAATATGCGCGATCCAGCAGTTTATCGTATTAAGAAGGCAAGCCATCATCGGACTGGTGATAAATGGTGTATTTATCCAATGTACGATTTTGCTCATCCAATTAGCGACTGGATTGAAAATATTACCCATTCCATTTGTACTCTTGAATTTGAAGCTCATCGTCCTTTGTACGATTGGTTCTTACAAGCCTTAGAATTAGAAAATCGTCCACAACAGATTGAATTTGCTCGTTTGAATTTGTCTTATACGATGATGAGTAAAAGGCGTTTACTTGAGCTTGTGCAAAATAAAGTTGTGATGGGCTGGAATGACCCTAGAATGCCTACGATTAGCGGACTTCGTCGACGTGGTTATTCTCCTTCTAGTATCCGTGAGTTTTGTGATCGCATTGGTATTTCAAAAGCCGATAGTATGGTCGATATCAACCTTCTGTATTTTTGCATTCGAGAAGAATTGAATGCATCTGCACAGCGCGCGATGGCTGTACTTAACCCTGTAAAGGTTGTGATTGATAACTGGGAAGAAGGCCGATTTGAAGAAATCGAAGTAGAAAATAATCCAGAGAATCCTGCTCAAGGGAAAAGAAAAATATTATTCGGTCGAGAAATATTTATTGAAAGTGATGATTTCATGGAAAATCCACCTAAAAAATATTTTAGACTACACCCAGATGGAGAAGTGCGCTTAAAAGGGGCTTACTTTATCAAGTGTGTTCGAGTAGATAAAGACGATCAAGGAAATATTCTTGAAATCCATTGTACTTATGACCCAGCGAGCCGTGGTGGAGAAAGTCCAGATGGCCGTAAAGTGAAAGGCACCATCCAGTGGGTGAGTGTTCCTCATGCGGTAAGTGCAGAGGTGCGTTTGTTTGATCATCTTTTCACATTAGAAAATCCAGCCGATGTCCCAGAAGATAAAGTCTGGTCTGATTATCTTAATCCAAATTCTATGATTAAATGCGAGGCAAAACTAGAACCAATGATGGGAAAAGCGACTCTTGCAGACCGTTATCAGTTTATGCGTCTTGGCTATTTCTGCTTAGATTCAGAAGAAAATAAACAAGGAAAATTAGTCTTCAATCGTACGGTGGAATTAAAAGATTCTTGGGGCAAAATGCAAGCAAAATAAGACTTTTGTCTTGAATAAGCTTGTATATGCTTTAAGAATTCCTTAAAATTATATGCATTATTAAAATCGTCGAATATTTCTTGTATTCGGCGATTTTTTATTACACATCAAAAATCAGTTATTAGTACTGTTCTTAAAAAAAAAGGTATGTTTAAAAGAGCTTTATAGAAAAGAGTTTTCTTCAAGGAGACTTGGGTGTTATTTCTAAAAATAAGCGTCTTGCTACTTTACATTATTCTTTTTGGTTCTTGCAGCGAAACCAAGGTCACAGACGTAGACCTTAGTTCTTCTTCTTTTGAGGACGTTTTGTATTTATCTTCAGAAGATTTGGAGCCTGTTTTAGAATCTTCTTCGTCTGTTTACGAAAATAATTCTTCTTTTGAATTACCAATCTCTTCTTTAGAACAGCCCCACTTTTCTTCGTCAGAAACAAACTTAAATCTTTCTTCATCGATGGAACTATTATCCTCTTCCATGTTCATTCCGCATTTTTCTTCTTCATCGATAGAACCATTATCTTCTTCCATATTCATTCCGCACTTTTCTTCCTCTTCAGCATTTCCGAGTAGTTCTTCCTTTTCTGTTTACAAACCTGGCGATTATATCTTAGGCGTAGACATTTCCAAATTTCAAGAATACGAAAGTCGGGGGGTTCTTTTTTACGATACTGATCGTCAAAAGAAGACTATTTTTCAGATTCTAAAAAATCATGGCATTAATTACATTCGGCTAAAAACATTTGTAGACCCTTCTGCGATGTATGGCTATGCCGCTTCTGGTTGCGGTGAGACTTCTTCGGAATCTTTTGGCGATAAAGCTCATATTATGGCTTATGCAAAAAAAGTAAAAGAAGAGGGCTTTGGTTTTTTACTCGATATTCATTATAGTGATAATTGGGCTGATCCAGGAAAACAAATCATTCCAGAACGCTGGCGTTCAGTGAATT
>JAAYXQ010000108.1 GCA_012515825.1 Fibrobacter sp. | reverse complement strand
TCTATGTTTTAAAACAAACCAAATAAGCGTTTAATTCATAAACAAAAATGTTTCTTTTTGAATAGCTCCTTTTTAAAAAGGGGCTTTTTTTCTTTTATTCGATTAAACCTACCCATTTCAAAGTATTGGCATCACATTTGCTTTATACCTATCAGAAACAAGAAGTTTATACAATCATAAGGAGATACACCATGTTAACGAATCAACTTGTACCAAGCACTTTTTTTGGATTAAAAGATTTCTTTAATAACTTTGAGGATTCAAAAACATCGTTTCCTGTCGCCGCTATTTACGAAGCAGAAAACGGTTATACTTTAGAAGTAGAACTTCCTGGAGTTAAAAAAGAAAACGTCTCCATCGAAATGGAAAGGAATGTTCTTACCATTAAAGGCTCCCGTAAACGTGGAGAAACAGAAACAACTTACGAACGTTCCTTCCGCGTAGCAGATCAAATCGATCCTGATAATGTCTCTGCGGTAATGGAAGACGGTGTACTTCGTGTTTCTTTAACCAAGAAGAAAGAAGCCGAAGCAAAAAAAATCGAAATCAAGTAAACCTATACACAACCGAAGCTCTTCAATAGAAGAGCTTCATTTTTTAATATATCATCCGATATATATCGATCCGCTTTCTCATCAGTAAGCTATTATACTTTGCATTATTTAAATTGAGTTGCGCCGATTCTAGCTTATTTTTCTGTTCTAAAAAATCTGTATACGAAATCAAACCCAATAATCTTTGCTCTTCAACAACACGATACGCTTCCTCTTCAGCCTCTTTTTGAAGAAGCGCTGCTTCCCATTGAAGATCCGCTGACTTCGCATTTAAGTATAGAGTCTCTATTACATTTTCCAAATTCTTTTCCGTTTCTCTTTTATTTAATTGAGCTTGTGTCACTCCTACTTGAGCCTGCAAAACATTTGTCGTTTCTACACCATTATCTATAATAGGAATATTGACACCTAATGAAATACTATGTGTATAACCATTTTTCATTTGACTGCCATAAGCATTAGATTCCCATGCAGTTAAACCTGTCGATGCCGAAGCGCCAAGTGATACATTTATAGAACTCGTTTTAGAAGCTATCAGTTTTTCTTTTTCTGACACTAAGACATTAATACTATCCGCTTGTAACCCTGGATTTTTTTTCCTGATTTCACCATACAACTCTTCTAAGGATTGTAGTGGAGGTAATTCTGAAGGAGAAGCCACATCCCATTCAGGTGCTTTAATTTCAAAAAGATCATCTCGAGGTATTTCTAATAACTGCCTTAATAACGTCTTTTGATTATCAAGTGTTTGTTCTGCTAAAAGTACAGATACTTTTTTTTGCGATAAATCAGATTTAGCCAAAACCAAATCTTTTTGAGTCACGCTCCCCACATCATATAAATATTGAATTCGTTTTAACTCTTCTTCTGCTAGAAGAAGCGATAACTCAGCCACTTGTATATTTTCTTGAGCTGCAAGCAAAGAGACATAGGCATTGAGAACCGACTCTTGTATATTCTGCCATATTTGCTCTGTTTCAAAAGAAGAACTTTGTTTTTTTAATGTATTACTTTGAATATTCAAATTTGTAGCGCCACCATCCCACAAATTCATTGAACTAGAAATCCCTAAACTCAAACGGTAATGATCTTGAGCGCCTGAGTTAAATGGGCTATCGTAAAGAGAATTATTAATGTTCGCTGATAAATCAGGATATCGACTACTTTTTGCTTTCTTTAGAGAAATAGAAGCGGATTCTTCATTTAGCTTAGAAGATTCTAATTTCAAGCTCGCTTTTTTTGCTTGAGCCATACAATCTTCAAGAGTCCAAACAGACGAAGCCGCTAAAACAGGAAGACTACTCAAAAAAATGATAAAAGTTAAGATACGTGTGGATAAATTCATATTTTTTAGATGATTCAAAAGCATTTAAGGTTCCAATCAAGGCTGTTTTTTTTCTGCTTTTGATTCTTCCGTTTCGACACTAGTATCCACAGGTTCTGTTTTAGGATTATTCATTTCTTCCATTCGACGTTTTTCACGAACTTTCACTCTCTTTTTTGTATCTAAAGTTCTAGATGCAACATAAGTACCGATTCCCCCAATGAAGGGCACAAAATACGGAGACAAACTCGCAAACAAACGCCAGCGTTTAGCCACCCCAAACAATGATAAAGGTACAGCAAAGATAACCCCAACCCAGCTACCTATACGGCCGTAACGCCTATTACGACGTTCACGCGCACGAATTCCTTCTGCTGGTTGTAATGCTTGTTGTGTTAAAAGCCCCGTTGCAAAAGAGCCCGATACAGCAAAAAAACTACCGAATATAAACTTAAACGTATTTTCTTTTTTTACGCTACCACCAGCTAAAAGCCAATGCAATGCCGAGCCAATTAAAACAAAACCTAAGATGATTTTTGTTACAAAAGGACTACGAAACTCATCATCAATACACCAGTTCACAAAGTGCTCACAGTTATTACTGTAAATGTAATAAGATCTTTCGAACAGCCTTTTTTTTGCACGTTCGACCGCTTGCTCCCCAGTAAATTTTGGATGAGGATGCACTTTAATTCGATAGCCATGACCATCGCAAAAAAAGTTCAGCGATGTTTTTACAATACTTCCGTAACGAATCAAATTGGGAAGCTCTCCAAGTTCTTTATAACCGATGGAACGAGCCATACCCGAATAATGAATCACTTTTCCTCGTCCAATATAAAGACCATGATGATTATACCCCTTACGTGAAGTAATCAGATGGGCCCCTATTGGTGGTTCTGGAAGTGTTGATATATCGACTTTTGCCATATTCTGAATATAACAAAAAGACTTTGATAAACAAAGTCTTTTTCGTGGACGATACTGGATTCGAACCAGTGACCTTTGCCGTGTGAAGGCAACGCTCTAAACCAACTGAGCTAATCGTCCTTGAGCAAGCGAAAAATATAAAAGATGTTTTTTAACGTCAATAAAAACTAATGATTAGAGATATTTATCTTCTGCTTGTCTTAAGATGGTTAAAAAATCTGTTGGGGTTTTGGAATGAATCAAATCATTTCTCACCATTCCATCTGCAAGTAAGCGACTCACAGACGAAAGAGCTTTCAAATGAGGACCGACTGTATTTCCTGGACTCACAATTAAAATCAAGAGGAAAACGGGTTCTCCATCAAAAGACTCGAAATCAAGACCTTTTTCAACAGTGGCCGCCACCATACACATTCTATCGACATAATCGATCTTAGCATGAGGAACAGCTAAACCACAACCAATGCCTGTCGAACGTGTTTTTTCTCGGTTCCAAACCGCTTCAAAAATTTCATCTCGATGCTCTAAATGATAAGCACTACAAAGAGTGTCTACTAATTCATTAAGAATCCGTTCTTTATCCGTACTCGTAGAGTTGATAATGATTGAATTATCAACAAATCTTTCAGTAAGTCGCATATTGAGTGAACCTTGTGTTAACTTTATTAGATGATATTTAGCAAAAAAAAGGTTTTATCCAATGTGTCAAGCTTAAAAGAGCCTTAAATAATTATTGCATCTATGCATATATCTGCATAAAAACTTGGATTTTTGTTAATTTTCCTTTAATTCCTTCAAAAAAAGACTCATTTGATCTTCTGTTATACATTTTGGTAAATAATCAACAGCTTGAATCATTTTTTCTACAGACAATAGACCAGGAACTGGAACCTCACTAATACTCCCATATGTCAAATTTGCTCCCATGGCCAGTGACCAAACTCGGCTAACCGATCCTGAACTCCCCATTGCGAAAGCCGCCCGTAATTCAAACTGTGATTCTATTCGTCTTAAAAAATCATAAAGAGGGCGTGCATCGCCTGGACTATGGCTCATTGCAGCCACCTTCACACCACAAGCACCAAAATCTATCGCCC
>JAAYXQ010000107.1 GCA_012515825.1 Fibrobacter sp. | reverse complement strand
TTTCGGGTCGTTCTTTCTAATGTTTGCCAACGTTGGCGGTATGGCCAGTAAGGGATTGCGGAGAGACGTTCCTATCAACCGAGATAAAAGATTGATGCGGGCGATGAACTACGCATACCACTGAAACCCTTATTGGCTATACCGCGTGTTGGCTGCCGTTTATTTATATTTATCAGCTTGACTCATACAATATTCTATACATTTGTCAACCCAGTTTTGATACCAGTACCAAGTTGATTCCACTTGTGTCCCAAATCCTTTCTGAGGGTCTTTAGCATTTTCCTGTTTCCAATAATCCGTATGCTCTTTAATCCGAAATTTTCGATACCCAGCAGCTTTACAAAGTTGAACAACATTACCAGGTAAATATTTCTTCTTTTCAACTTCTCTTTTTACCCAATACTCTTTGTCAATTGTTTTAGCCAATTCAGATTTTGGGTCAATAAACTCAATCACTTTATCCGCCTGACCAGGTCTATTCACTAATTTTCTGCTGAATAATAATCTAAATGAGTAATTAGGACTATTGTATTCATCATCGGATAATTTTCTGTCAAATTCAGCGATGTAAGCTTTTAGATTTGTTGGAATCTCTGCTTCTGGTTTAATTCCTTGTATCTGCTCTTCGGAAAGCTCAATAAACTGAAGAGAATATGACAGAAAACTCTCTAATGATTGTTCTTTACCAAAAAATGAACAAAGGTATCGGTTAAAGTTTAGAATACATGCTTGGAAACGCCCACTAATGTATTCATCAAGGGACAAAGTCATTTGGTGCTCAATCTCATGCCTTAATCCAATAAGAAATTTTAAATTATTCTTTGCATCTTTGTCAATGGGACAAGAAGCATCGTTTAAACAACGCTCTAATTCCCAATATTTAAAACTCCCACGTTTTGTTTTATCAAATTTTTTCCTTTTGCCCTTTAATTCATAGTATCTATAATCAATGGAATTTGCTCTATAATATGAGTGCATTAAATACGTCCATGCAATAATCATTAGGACAGTAAAACTCTCTGATTTGAACTTAATCAATGGGTCATTAAAAATCTTAACTGCTGCTAAAGCGCTTTCCTTTGACTTCTCAAGCAGTTCATTTTGTATCGACCAGATTCTTCTTTTTCTCATATCATTTGATTCGGAGAGAGTGTTTTTTTAAATGGCAGCCAACGGTGGCGGTATGAAATCGTTGGGGATTGCGGGCATCATCACTGTCTGCCGTTACAAAAGTTGGTGCGGGGCAGAAAGATTCAATTAACCACCTAAACCCCAATATTTTATATATGATGTTAGCGCAATTTATTAATTTTATTTTTCACTATTTCAGTGACTTAGTAAATATGTGAAATTCTTGCAAATCTTTCTCTGAAAACATTCTTTTGTCAAGTATTGTTGTAATAGTTTTTCCATGATAAAACAAAAAGAACCTTTTCGTTTCTCTAACTTGGTCAAAATGTTCCCATTTTTGCACAGAATCTAAAGTCTCACTTTTAATCCGAATTGATTCATTGGTTAAATAGTATTTAAATTTCTCTTGGAGAATTCTGCTTGTATCGTATTGTCTCTTAATATTTACAAGAGTCAAGAATGGAGAAAAGAGAAATATACCGATAAAAATGAGTAAAATATAATTTGAACCAAACTGATTAGTCATATTCTCACTATTCACTAA
Source organism: Fibrobacter sp. (assembly GCA_012515825.1). Classification (GTDB taxonomy): domain Bacteria; phylum Fibrobacterota; class Fibrobacteria; order Fibrobacterales; family Fibrobacteraceae; genus Fibro-01. The sequence continues at coordinate 553 of JAAYXQ010000107.1, read as the reverse complement.
AAATGATAATAAGAGTAACAACATAGTCCCAACAACTACCAAGTAAATTGGTTTTTTAAAGCTTAGTCCTAAAATTAAATTGCGATAGTCAGTGTATTCAATAATTCCAGTCAATTCTATATTCAGGTCTTTAGTGTATTCTTTGATTTTTAAAACTTTCTCCTTTTTTACTCTATTAACTCCGTTTTTCAAGCCGATTAATAGCAAAGAAATTACTATTATGAATCCTAATATGGAACTTATTATCTCTTTTAAAGTCATCTGTATTTCAGCGCCTTTAAATATTACTCCTTGAACAACTGTAACTAAGACAAATGCGAAAATTAGCAATAAAATTGAGCAGAAAACAATTAATATCCAACCTGTAAGTCTCTTCATATTTATAAATTTTCAAAACAGTGTTATATTATGAGTCGTGGTTTTCTATAATGTCTTATCCTAAAATATGGCTACAGGTTAAACAATAAATTAAGCTACATTTTCAAAGACCATATTCGGAGTTTTATAACCTAAAGATAAGTGAAGTCTTTTATGATTATAAATCTCAATTGCA
>JAAYXQ010000306.1 GCA_012515825.1 Fibrobacter sp. | reverse complement strand
TCTAGTCTTTTCGAGTTGTGCCTATCAGCCGCAATCCAACATGATTCCCCAATACGGACTATCCGAAAAATCCATGGAAGAAGTTCAGGCGGATTCTATTTACAAAAAAGATCTCGCTTACGTTCAGAAGAATGATACAGACCAAGATGCCATTGACAAATACATCAGCCAGGCCTTTTATGAGCTAGAATTCCACCCGGGCAGTAAGTATCTTGTTGATGACTTGAATCGGGCCTGGCTCCTAGATTCCTTAAACCCCCACGTTTACATGGGATTCGCGCTTCACGAAATGGCAAATGACAACACAGAAAAAGCAATCCGTTACTACAAAAAATACAGGGAACTCTACGAGAAAACACCTATTCCTCGCCCTAAAAAAATCGAAGAAGCCCCAAAAAATACTCACCCTATCTATGTATACGGCAAACTAATTTCGCTCAAGAAGGATAACGGTCATGACGGACACTGGGAAATCAACTGGCCCGCAATCCGTGTTTCTGGCGACGATGAAAAAATCGACCGTTATCTTAAGAATTCCAATGTTCTTCCAGAAAATGAGCGGTATGTCTTGAAGCAGAACCTGTACATGAACCGCAAAAGGCCTTTCTATACTGTAGGGGAAATCAGGTTACAATCTGTTTTCGATGAAGAAAGCGGTATTTGGAAACAGGTTTCCAAGGATTCAATTTTCAGGTTTGAATACGTAGAACGCCAGGGGCTATACCTTAACGAAGAACAAAAAAGTCTTGTAACCCTCGGAAAAACCCATGTTCCGGACTCGTCTGCGCGAGTGTTCTTGCTGAAACCATATGCCCTGCTAAGCGATTCTCTAGCCATCGACAGTTATACAGAAAAGATCACTGGGAGCGAAGATCTCGATAGTCCCACAAAGCTTAGATTTAAGCCCTATCAAGAAAAGACATTCCACAATTCCATGGACAAGCCCCAGGTCAGATCTGGCATAAACCGATCCCTTCAAGAAGAAAAGTACGATTCCATGCGGGTTTATTTGGATATCGCAGAGCAGTACAATAAACAGTACGGCAGCATGCCGCTTAACGCACAGGAACACACCCTGCTATTCTTTTTGGAAGAACAGATTTCCAAAGACGGATCAATTTCTAAAAAGACCTTAAAAAAAATGATGGAAAAGTGGTTCATCACTGGATCTAGCGATTCATTGGCGCTCCTCTTAGCCCATCGTCTCAATCCTCACCATCTATCCAGAACCATGGACAAAAAGTTTTTCGCACGTTCTCAAGTAAGCCCTCTGGTAAACATAAACATGGGTAACCTCAAAAGGTATCTAGGTTCCTACTCCAGTGGATTCACCATAGGAATGGACTGTTGCTATGCCTATGCGTGCGCAGGAATGGGTATAGGCCCTCTTATTGATGAATCTCCAGGAGAAGTCGTCTATAAAAACGATATCGAATCCATAGATGAAAGAGGAGATATTTATTGGACGCTCGGCGTAAGACCTTTCTACAGCCGTTCTTTCGATGTGGTATTGCACGGTTTATTGAGTATAAGGCCACTCACCCTTGACGATGGAGACTCTACCACAGTCTATGCTAAAAACCTTGGAATCGGAACCACAATTTCACGCACGATTCATTCTTTCTACAAGAGAGACATGACATCATTCATTCAAACCATTGACCTACGACTCAAGATGGACTACCTCTGGAATCGTGCCCCAAAAGAAATTCGGGATTTCAAGGGGCACACCCTCTCCATATCCCTGCAGATTGCTTTAGGGCATAGTTCCTTCAAGTATCAGTAAAAGCAGGGTTTCGACCCCGCCATGCTCAACATGTTCCTCGACCTTGGCGAAAACGCCTACAAGGACATCTACAAAAAGCAAATGGAGCTGATTGGCGGCGAACTGCCATATTTCGTGATCCACTAACATTGTATATCCAAGATTATTAGATACATGTGTAAAATTGTTCGGAGAAGTTCTCTGAAATTTGCAACGAAAACCACTGAATGACTCTAAACCGATAC
>JAAYXQ010000010.1 GCA_012515825.1 Fibrobacter sp. | reverse complement strand
TTTGGGCAAATTTCAAAAAAGACCCAGAAAAAGCTTTAGATCAATTATTTAAGGCTGAGTCACTAGGAAATAGCGTGTCTTTACCTGAATTATTCAAGCAAGCTGGTATTCGTTTTGACTTCTCCCCAAGCACCATTGAGCCTTTAATTGAAAATGTGCTTGAAAATTTATAATAAAAGAATCATCATCCCTTGCTCTAATTACGTTTTTTTACTATAATTGGGCCACATCCTATGGAGGGATGGCCGAGTGGTTTAAGGCGCACGCTTGGAAAGCGTGTTTACTTTACTGTAACGAGGGTTCGAATCCCTCTCCCTCTTCTAAAACTTTTCTCTAGAGGTAATCATATGTCCGATCAAAGAGTCTTTCTAGATGATATTTATGCTAGCGAGAAATGTGGCGGTTCTGTATTCAGAGCTGTTGTCATGATGGCGCATGAAGCACGTTTCATCAACGAACAAGCTCGTCTAGGTTATCTTCAGTTGACCAAGAAGCCAACTACGATTGCCATGTACAAGTTCAAAGAAGACAAATTGAGCATTAAGGAAAAAGTCGACGAACCAGAAGTAACTCTCGAAGCCGATTCTTTAGCTCCAGCCACTTCTGATATTGATCTCCCTTCTGAAAAAGTAGACGAAGCCGCAGACGCTGCTTTTGGCGAATAATTTTTATTCTTTAAGAATTAAAAAAAGACTCTTTTCGAGTCTTTTTTTGTTTTAAAGACGGTTTAATCTTTGGAAAAAAGGGCAAAACGTCAAAATTTGCCCTACCCTATTCCCATTCAATTGTTTCTAATCTAGGTTCAGATACCTTTCTGTGGAGTATCTTTACAATTCTATCGCCATCTGAATCCGTTTTGAAGACAAAATGAGGATAAAAATATCTAAAAATTTGTTTCAAATCATTATTCATTTTGGCAATGGGAAAGTCCATTTCACACAGTTGTTTGTAAACATCGTCCACATTAATTTGTTTCGATTCTAACAATGACTTGAATTCGGGATCAATTTTTGGAATTTCATAAAAGACGTATTTCAAGAGAATTCGATCATTTTCCTGCCGAAACGGAAAATCAGAACGATCACTTTGATATTTTTTAGGCAATTCCTCTGGATGATTTCTTAGACGCTCTAGTCTATAGAGCGAATATAACAAGGGAACTTTACAAACGCTATCTGGGTTGTCGTAATACCATTTTCCGTCGCTTTCGTATATGTAATAGTAGTCAATAAAATCTATATCTGGACGCATCTCGTTTTCCGATTCGCAAATTTTATGTTGGCAAGGTGGGTTTATTTTTCTTGTTGCCATAATTCCTCCAGAATTTTCGCTTCCTGGCACCCCTAAACTTTCGAGTTGTCCTAGCGAGAAAAGATATTCTACCCTTTTTGGCGTATTGTACCAACGAATTAGTCGCAAACCAACAGCATCCAAATCTCCGTCGCAGATGATGCACCCGTATTGGATTACATTTTTAGCCAAACGCCTTGCAATAACGCAATGTGTACTCATTTTCTTCTCCTTAAAATTCTTGTAGATGAATTCAAATTGATTTTACCTAAATGAAGAAAAAAAATCATTATTCTAGATTCGTGAATATGATTACATAATTACCGTGAAAAACACGATATTAATGTTCGCTAATTAGGTTGTTGTTAAGTGCTCTACGTTAAGCAAGCCGTGGTCCGCGCCACTGGGGAGCTGCTCCGCGAATTCTTTTCGCTCGGCGGCAAGTCAAGCAGAGAGTTAATGCGCCCACTCTAAAGAGGGATTAGAAATCACTTTGTGAATATATACAAATTAATATTCAATATCAATAGCTGATAAATTTATTCCTTGTTCGGCCTTATTAACTGGAATTTTATCGGTCGTTTTCAAAATTTTAGATTCGGTGACATACTTTATTATAAGCTTCTAATTTCTTCTTCGGAAAGACCTGATGCTTTTTCAATCGCACTTATCGGAAAACCTTGCTCTTTAAGTGATTTCGCCATTTCGCGCTTCGTATTAGAAACGCCCTGTTTAATACCTTGTTCAATGCCTTGCTTTATTCCGTCGTCTTTCCCTTCGAGGTATGAGCTTTCTTTCTCGTATGCAATGTTTGTCATTTCATCTA
>JAAYXQ010000106.1 GCA_012515825.1 Fibrobacter sp. | reverse complement strand
TGAGTAAAAATTATAAAATAGCGGTTCTTCCAGGTGATGGAATTGGCCCAGAAGTGATGAAAGAAGCCGTTCGTGTTTTAGATGTTGTTTCTGAAAAATTTGGATTTTCTATTCAAAAAGAATGGGCAGATGTAGGTGGAGCTGCTTATGATAAGCACGGTTCTCCTCTTCCAGAAAGCACTTTAAAAATTGCTGAAAATAGTGATGCGATTCTTTTTGGCTCCGTTGGCGGCCCTAAATGGGAATCTCTTCCTCCTCATCTTCAACCAGAACGCGGTGCATTACTCCCTCTACGCAAACATTTCAAATTATTCTGTAATTTACGCCCTGCACGCGTTTATAAAGAACTCGCCGCCGCCTGCCCTTTACGTTCTGACATCGTCGGTGATGGCTTTGACATCCTTTGCGTACGTGAATTAACTGGAGACGTTTACTTTGGTCAACCTAAAGGCCGCGAAGGCTCTGGACCAGATGAAAAAGGCTTTGACACCATGATTTATTCACGCTACGAAATTGAACGCATTGCCAAATTTGCTTTTGAAGCAGCGATGCTCCGCGGGAAAAAAGTCGCCAGTGTAGATAAAGCAAACGTTTTAACCACCATGGTTCTCTGGAGAGACGTGGTAAAAGAAGTAGCGGCAAACTACCCTGAAGTCGCACTGGAACACATTTACGTCGATAACGCCGCTATGCAACTTTTACGTCGTCCACGTGATTTTGATGTGATGCTTTGCCCAAATCTTTTTGGCGACATCTTATCTGATGAATGTGCTATGCTCACTGGTTCTATGGGTTTACTCCCCTCTGCTTCTATTGCCGAAGGGTCTTTTGGTCTTTACGAACCTGCGGGTGGTTCTGCTCCAGATATTGCAGGTAAAGGCATCGCAAACCCAATTGCACAAATTTTATCTACTGCTTTAATGCTTCGCTACACCTTCAAAGAAGAAGCCGCTGCTCAAGCGATTGAAAAGGCTGTAGAAAAAGTCATTGCTCAAGGGTATCGTACTGGTGAAATCTGGACCGAAGGTTGCCAAAAAGTAGGTACCTCTGGTATGGGTGACGCTATTATTGCAGCTCTTTAAGAATTAAAATTCTTTCAAAAAAATATTGATGAAAAGCGAGCTTTGGAAAACACCTTAGCTCGCTTTTTTATTTTAAGCTCGTTTTTTATTTACAATTTTTATTGATGATGGTATGGATGATTTCGATGCACCATCTCGCATCGATACAGTTGCTCCGCTAAAATAACACGAGCATGATCATGAGTGAGAGTCAAAGGCGAAAGCGATAAAAGTAGATCTGCTTTTTCTTTAATGGAAGACGAAATACCATAAGCCGAACCAATTAAAAACACACAAGGAGTTGAAGCTTTTTGTTCTGTCCACTTGGCTAATTGTACTGTATTCAGAAGTTTTCCCTCTTCGGCAAGAATAATCCATGCGTAATCGGATTTAGGGAATTTTTTTTCAAAATCAGCGGCTTCTTCAGCAAGACCGCGCGTTTTATCGTCTCGCTTCGATTCTTTGAGTTCAACTATATCAAAAAAAATATAAGAACGAAGTCTTTTACTGTACTTTGCAACTTCATCGGCAACAAATGGAGAGCCCGCCTTACCAAAAACACAAAGCGTCCACTTCAACGGCCCACTCCAAGTCGCTCCACAAGAAAATCAGGTGCAGAGAAAGCTCTCATTCGAGCTTGCGTTTGTGCAATATCATACTCCACACGTACAATTTTCACCTTTTTTTGAGTGGAGTCAAATAAGCACCAAGAAGCCCTAGGATCTCTATCTCGAGGTTGCCCAACGCTCCCCACATTCACCAACAAGCGTTCTGTACCCTCAATTTTATATGCACTTTCTTCAATCACTTTTGGAATAGCTCCACCACCTCTCATGGAGACAATGATTGGAGAATGAGTATGGCCCACAAAGCAAAAAGACCCTGAAAAATGATCAAAAGCATCTAAGGCGTCTTCTAGATCTGTTACATAAATCCAATCGGCTGGAGACATTGGTGATGCATGTACAAAACAAATATCATTTTCCTCAAACATATAAGGCAATGATTTAATATAAGAAGCAGACTCTTCCGTTAAAACGTCTTGAGTCCACTCAATCATTTTTTTGGCATAAGGATTAAACCCTACAGACGATTCCCAACGAATAGCGACACTATCATGATTACCAATAAGACAGACATCTGCATTATCTTTAGTCAAAGACACACATTCATTAGCATCTACACCATAACCAACTAAATCACCTAAACAAATGCGGCGTTCCACTCCCAGATCATGCATTGATGCAAGAACAGCAGTTAAAGCAGCTTCATTAGAATGAATATCTGAAAAGATTCCATAAAGCATAAGAGGAATATAAAAAAACGAAATTCATTTATTACAATAAATCTCGTAAAAATAACTCAATACCCCTATAAATAATGTCAAAAGTGTCGTAAAAAGCCTTTTCAGTGCCATAATAGGGGTCTGGAACAGAACTTTTATCTTCTAAAAGCATCCTGACCTGTGCTTTACCACCTACCCGATCTTTCATCTCTAAAAGTGATCTCAAGTTATTTTGATCCATGGCAATAATAAAATCAAAAGTCTCAAAATCATCAAGAGTAACAAGCCGTGCTCTTAAATCATCTATAGGAAACCCTCTTTCAGAAGCCACTCGACGCATTGTCGGATGAGGAGGTTGCCCGATATGCCAATCCCCAAGACCAGCGGAATCGATTTTTCCTATATCGGCTCTATTTTGAGCTAAAATACGACAAACCCCTTCTGCCGCAGGAGATCTACAGATATTACCTAAACAAACGAACAGTATATTCTTCTTCAAAGCCAAAACTCCTTTTACAATTCGGGTGGGGTTTTCTATATTCTCGCTCACAATGGATATAGTGCAAGATAAATTAAAAGTTAGTATTTCTTATACATTAAAAGACAATAATGGCAGAATTATAGAAGAAGTACCTGAAAAACACCCGTTCATCTATTTGCACGGTTTTGATAACATTATTCAAGGTTTAGAAGAAGCTCTCTTAAACAGGCATGTGGATGAAAAATTCACTGTCAAAGTTCCTTACGAAAAAGGCTATGGAACCTACAATAAGGATCTTGTTTTAGAAGTTCCAAAAGACGAATTGGCTGATATTGGAGAACTTTGGTTAGGGCTCGAACTTGAAATGTTTCAAGAAGACGATTCTCAAGAATTTCATATCCCTGAATACCCAGAACAAATTTATGATGCAATAGAATATCCTCTTGAAAAAGAAACAGGGATTTACACCATTAAGGAAATTAAAAAAGACACTGTCGTTTTAGATGGTAATCATCCATTTGCTGGCATGGATCTCATTTTTGATGTTCATGTAATTAGTGTTGAAGAGCCTAGTTTTTCTGAACTAGAAAATGGGATTCCAGATGAAGATGAAGAAGGTCTTGACGAAGAAGAACAGGATGACAAAAACGATCAACGGAGACATTGGTTCTAATGGCTAACATGGATGAATTAAAAAAAATGGCTGGAATCAAAGCCGCTAATCTTATTCAAGATGGAATGGTCGTAGGTTTAGGTACTGGAAGTACAGCGGCTTATATGGTGGATCGCTTAGGTGAACGCATTAAAGAAGAAAACCTAAACATCACTGCTGTAAGTACTAGCTGGAGCACTACTCTACAATGCCGCGCTCTTCAGATTCCATTAAAAGAAATGGGAGAAGTTTCAAAGCTCGATATGGTAATCGATGGCGCCGACGAAATCGATAACCAGAGAAACTTAATTAAAGGTCGTGGTGCCGCTCATCTTCTAGAAAAAATTGTCGCCTCCATGACAAACAACTACATCATCATTGCTGATAGTGGGAAAAAGGTAAATGTCTTAGGCGAAAAGTTTGCTGTCCCTTTAGAAATTTTACCTGGTGCTATTGGTGTAGTTACTGAAAAGGTGAAAACTCTTGGAGGAACCTGTGTTGTCCGTATGGGAAATCCTGGAAAAGATGGCCCAGTGATTAGTGATTCTGGGAATTTAATTGCCGACGCCAAATTTGGGCCTATTTCAGACGCTAAAACACTTGCTCAAAATTTGGATTCCATTCCAGGTATTGTTGGCCATGGATTATTCATCAATATGGCCACAAAAGTCATTCTAGCGACCCCTAATGGTCTAGAAGAATTCTAGTTATTTTTCAGCCTCTAGAAGCCGCTTTAGATGGCAAAACATTAATTCGCCTGTTTCTTCATTTCGAAGATGCATACCGTTGCCTTCGCAGTAACTAAAATATTCACAATCCTTACATATTCCCGTTTTTGTCCAACTACGGTTTCTGTAAATTCCATAACGAGACTCCCAAACTTCTCTAAAACTATCTTTATAGATATTGCCTTGTATAAAACGACTACGCAAATTAGGGCACGCAGAAATCGAACCATCTACTAAAATAGAAGCAATATTAATCCCTGCTCGACAAAAGAAGAAATTGTCTCTCACAAGCCCTTCGTAATTACCAAGAAAGCCTTCACAACCATAATTCAGCTTGATTTTACCTTCTTTACGAATTCGTGCTATAAAATCAAATAAAGCCTTAAATTGTTTAGGAGGTAATTGTAATTCAGAATGTAACTGGGCTCGACCAACAGGAAATACCGTAAAAATACGCCACTCTTTTAGGCCAAGAGAAAGAAGTAATTCATACAATGAATCTAACTCATCAAAATTTTTCTGATTAACACAAGTGACGACATCATATCGAACATCATCAAATTTTCTCAAATAGGTAATGGCTTCAATAGCATTCTTAAAGCTTAATTTATTCCCTCTTAACCATTGATGAGAAGATTCTAAACCATCTAAACTAATCGTAATCGATCTAAGCCCTGCATCAATCAAAAGATCAATTATTTTTGGTTTAAGAGTCATTCCATTCGAAACAACCCCCCAAGGGAATCCACGACGATAAAGTTCCTGCCCTATTTCAAGAATATCTTTTCGTAAAACAGGTTCCCCTCCAGTGAGTACAATCATTGTCTTATTTGGGGTAATAATTGGAGTAATATCATCTAATGCCCTAAAAAAATCAGCCTTAGGCATATCTGGAACAACGGCTTCTTTTTTACAATCACTTCCACAATGCAAGCAACTAAGATTACACCGTAAGGTGCATTCCCAAAAAAGGTAATTTAAAATATGTGTACTTTTCTCATTGGCAC
>JAAYXQ010000105.1 GCA_012515825.1 Fibrobacter sp. | reverse complement strand
TGAGCATGAGGTAAATTCTTTTTAATGTAAGCACAAGTATCAATATAATCCTTACCATAAGACGCATGTTCTTCCATGCCAGTTCCTATAGTTAAAATATTAGGATCAAAAATAATGTCTTCTGGAGGGAAACTAATTTTATCCACAAGAAGACGATACATACGCGTACAAATGGATGTACGACGTTCATAAGTATTGGCTTGGCCATTTTCATCAAAAGCCATACAGACCGCAGCAAAGCCATGCCTGCGAATTTCTTCTGCCTTTTCTAAGAAAGCCGTTTCACCTTCTTTTAAGCTAATGGAGTTTACAATGCCTTTGCCCTGTACACAACGCATGCCAGCAAGCAAAACATCCCACTTAGAGCTATCTATCATAATAGGGCAACGAGCCACTAACGGCTCTGACATTAATAAATTTAAGAAATGAATCATTGTGGATTTAGAGTCAATCATACCATCATCTAAATTCACATCAATCACTTGAGCGCCATTTTCTGCTTGCTGTACGCCTATTGAAACCGCTTCTGAAAAGCGACCTTCTCGAATTAAGTTCGCAAACTTTAAGGAACCTGCGATATTCATTCTTTCGCCAATATTCACAAAGCGACTATTCGCATCAATTGCAAGAGGTTCTAAACCAGAAAGCAAAAGACTTTTTGAGGCACTTGGAACCACTCTTGGCTTAAAACCAGAAAGAGCCTTAGAAAAAGCTTGGATCGTATCTGGAGTAGTACCGCAACAGCCACCGACAATATTCACCAAATTTTCTTCCGCATAGCTTTTGATCACAGAAGCCATCATCTCGGCCGTTTCATCATAACCACCAAACTGATTTGGAAGACCCGCATTCGGATAAACACTCACAAATAAAGGCGCGTTTTTAATTTCACGCAAATGCGCGAACATATCTTTTGCACCTAAAGCACAATTAAACCCAATACTAAAAATGGGATAAGAAGATAAACTATGCCAAAAAGCACGAGACGTTTGACCAGACAAAAGACGACCACTCGCATCGGTGATCGTGCCTGAAATCATAATAGGAAATAACTCGCCTCGTCTAGAACATTCTTTTTGAATCGCATAACAAGCCGCTTTACAATTTAACGTATCAAAAATCGTTTCTACTAAAAGAATATCCACACCGCCATCTAACAAGCCTCGAACTTGTTCGCCATAATCGGCGGCTAACTGTTCAAAAGAGATGGCTCGAAAAGCAGGATCCGAAACATCTGGACTCATACTTGCCGTTTTCGATGTAGGCCCAATAGAACCTGCCACAAACTTAACAACAGAAGATAGACCTTGAGCCACCCTATTTTGATTAAATTCTTCCACCGCCACCTTAGCCGCTACTGCACCAGCGCGTGCGATATCGTAGACTCGATCCGCTAAATGATATTCTAATTGACCCAAACGATTAGCACCAAAAGTATTCGTTTCAATAATATCAGCACCTGCTTCAAGATAAAGACGGTGAATATTTTGAACATGATGCGGAGCCGTTAAACAAAGAACATCATTATTCCCTTTCAAGTCGACAGGATGATCCTTAAAAAGAGA
>JAAYXQ010000104.1 GCA_012515825.1 Fibrobacter sp. | reverse complement strand
GTGGCTTGTCGCCACTTTAAGAGAAAAAATCGCTTTGCGGCGCCTCCTCTTGCTGTTCATTTGGAACAGAAGAAGAATCTTGCTCTGAAGGAGCGATAGAAATTTCCGTGCCAAGTTCTGCTTCAATAGTACTTAACAGCTGTTGAAAACGTTCTTGAGCTAATTGAATTTCTTCCTCTTGATTTTTCACTGTATCATTTAATGATGTTAATTCAACACTACGTTCTTCCAAACTACTTTTCAACATGGCAATTTCTTCATCTTTTTGAGCGAGTACGGAATCAAAACTTTGGATTTTTGACTCCATTTGAGCTTTTTCTGCCCTTAAAACACGAATAACTTCAAGCACTCTCTCTACTTTTTGTGTAAGAAGATCAATATTTTCCAAATTCATTTAAAACTCCAGGTTAAAAGAATCTTTTTTATCATATTCTAATATAAAATAGTTAAAAATAAAGAAGCCATATTATTTTTTTATTTAGCTTTATCTCATCTACATTATGAAAACTTTTGCACTAGAAGAACGTTTATCTCAACTACCAGCAAAACCAGGCGTTTATATTATGAAAAATGCTGATGGTGAGATTATTTACATTGGAAAAGCAAAAGTTTTAAAAAATCGGGTTCGTAGTTATTTTGATGGACGAGAAAAAAATGGGCACAGGGCCGCCAGTTTAATGCTTCCCCATATCCATGATATTGAATGGATTATTACAGAAACTGAGGCAGAAGCTTTAATTCTCGAAGCCACTTTAATAAAAAAACATATTCCAATTTATAATGTTCGCTTAAAAGATGACAAACATTTTCCCTATTTAGTTCTCACTGTCCGCGAACCATTTCCAAGGCTCATTTTAACTCGTTCTATTCGCTCCGATGGGAACCTTTATTTTGGTCCTTTTCTAAATAGTCGAGCCATTCATCATTTAGTCGATATTGCCGCTCGTTTGTTTCATATTAGAGAATGTCATCTAAAGCTTCCTGGTAAAGACGTTATTCGACCTTGCTTAAACTATCATATTGGGCGCTGTGCAGCTCCCTGTGCGGGCTTATGTTCTCAAGAAGAATACAGTAAAGGTGTTCATGACGTTACGCTTTTACTTGAAGGGAAAAGGAACGATTTAATTAGCGAATGGGAACGTGAAATGGAAGAAGCCAGTCTTAAACTAGACTTCGAAACCGCTTCTAAAAAAAGAGATGCCATTAACGCTGTAAAAGCCTTAAATTCTCGCCAAAAAGCAGATGTTTCAGATGCCTCGCTAACACTTGATGTTATTTCTGTAAAAAGGCATCAGAAGCTTTCTACCGCAGTGATTTTAGAATATCGTGCAGGCGTTTTCTATGGACGTCGCCATTTTAATTTAGAGTGCAATCTTGAGCAAAGTGAATCTGAAATTTTAGAAGAAATGATTGGTTCTTGGTATTTTGATAATGAAGAAATTCCAAAAGAAATTGCGATTGACACGGAACTTCCTGAAGATCATACTCTACTAGAAGAAGCGCTTTCAGCAAAAGCAAAACATAAGGTTTCGATTATACGACCCCAGCGAGGAGAAAAACTGGGTTTTCTTAAACTAGCGCAAGCGAATGCAGAAATGCTTTTAGTAGAAATGATTGCTTCCATCCAAAAATATGATGATGTAGAGCAAAGTGTTTTTACTTTGCAGCAAGAGCTTCAATTAAAGAACACCCCTTTTCGTATTGAGTGCGTTGATATTTCTCACCTCGCAGGCACCCACACTGTTGCGAGCTTAGTATCTTTTAAAAATGGTAAACCAGATAAATCAAATTATCGCAAATTTATAATCAAGAGTGTTTCTGGAGTCGATGATTTTGCAAGCATGAGAGAAGTCTTAACTCGTAGAATCGAGCGGTTACATAAGGAAAATATTCCTATGCCTGATTTATTTGTTATGGACGGTGGAAAAGGCCAAGTGGAAGCGACGGCAAGTATTCTTAGAGAACTTAATGAACCCGATGTTCCTTTAATTGGCTTAGCTAAAAGACTTGAAGAAATTGTTTTTCCTGGAAATACTCCCTCTAAAATACTACGCCGACAAAGCCCCGCTCTTCAATTACTTCAAAAAGTCCGAGATGAAGCTCATCGTTTTGCAATTACTTATCAAAGATCAAAAAGAATCTTAGATCTAAAAGTGGAATGGCTTTCCTTACCTGGCATAGGAACAGCCACAAGAAAAAAGATTCTATCAAAATATCGCAGTAGAGAGGCTTTCTTAAAAGCCCCAAAAGAAGATCTAGAGATCCTTTTAGGTAAGAAAAAAAGTCTAGTTATTTACAAAACGATAAGTGAATATAAAGAGAAATAAAAGAAAAACGCTCCATTATGAAAAAATGGAGCGTTAAGCAAGTTTAGAGAAAGCGTTTAGTTTTTCACACAACGAACACTAAAGCCCTTTGTTTTATAGTCTTTTTGGAAGAATAAAGCTGGATCTGCAGCAAACTCAGAATCTGGGTTCTTTTGGACAAAGATAAGGCTGCAATTGGTTGATCCGTCACAGTTATCTTTATCTGCACTATCCATAGTTCCAGAAGCCCAATTAAAGCCCATACCATCAAGGAAGTTATAAGAATTATTACTCATTCTTCCGTTATAGTTCCAAATAAATGTAGGCTCTTGCATAGCTGCTTCAAACTCAGACCTAGTGGCAAGATGCCAGCCACCTGGACAAGCTAATAAAGCAGCTTCATGTACATACAAACGCCCATAAACATCACAGTTTGTTTCTTTATCTTCATAACAGAAGCTACCTGATGGCGTTTCAAAACCAATGTTTTGAGCCATCCAAATCTTATCGTTTAAGGTGATGATTTCATAAGTTTGATTATCTCTTTTATCGACCATCACTCCATCTTCAATCACTCCATCTCCCTGCAATATAGAAGAGGAGGAAGGTATAATCACCGAAGAAGAGCTGTTTACCGAGGAGGAAGAAGGGGCCTCTGAAGAAGAAGACAAGTTATCCTCACAGCCTTCTGTGAAGCAAAATATACCGCTGCTGTAGTAGGGATACTCTACCCATTGGGAACTGCTAGATTCCTTTGGTACAGAACTTGAAGAAGATTTAATCACTTCACCACTACTAGATGACTTACTTGTTGTTCCAGTACTACTGGATGACGTTACTTTTATGGAAGAAGATGAGGATGATGAAACAACCTCTGTAGAAGAAGAGGATTTTACATCATCTTCTTCTGTTTCGCTATCAAAAAGACAAGCACTTAAAAAAAGGGAGAAACTTAATAATAATAAGCTAAATACTTTCATTTTCATGCCTATAAAAATACATTGTTATTGAAAAATAACTATTGTTTATCAACTTTTTTACTATTTTTACAATATGAGTAACATTGCTATTTTTGACACTACTTTTGCTGTGACAGTACTCACAATAATTGCACTTGGAGTACCATTTATTCTTCTTTTTGCTAACTGGCTACTACACCCAGGTCGTATTAAACGCACTCTTATTAAGGGTTCCGCTTACGAATGTGGATTAGCGCACGTTTCAGGAACAGCAAACGATCGTTATCCTGTAAAATACTATCTAGTCGCCATGCTTTTTCTTGTATTCGATTTAGAAGTAGCTTTTCTTTATCCTTGGACCATTCAGTTTTTGAAAGGGGGCTGGGATCTCTTCTTTATCCTTCTAGGGTTCTTGTTTATCCTGGAAGGCGGCTATTTTTACCTTTATAAAAAAGGCGTATTAGATTGGGCTACATTAAAAGACTAAGTATTTAGAACGCTTCGCGAATATAAATACTCATTCCCAAATGTTTTCCATCAATTAAAGAAAAATCACAGCGCGCGAAAACGCGCTCTTTTTTATTTAAAGCTAAACGTCCTCCAAACCCAAAAGCATGGTGCCATTTTTCTCTATATAAAGCTCCAAAATAAGGGCCCACTTTTGTTGTTTCATAAAAGATAGTCCCCGCTAGGCGCCAGAAAAGAGGACGACGTAATTCAGCTTGCCACACAAAAGCTTGTCGATCTCTAAAAACACCTCGCTCCACGCCTCGGAAACGTTTAGTGCCATCAGGCATCGCTAGTTGATCAAAAGGAACGTCACCAAAAGTCATTTGATAAAGAGCTCCTAGAGCAAGAGAGGTCTTCCAGAACAAGTAAGTGTACCCTCTTAAATCGAGCTCTTGAAAAATATAAGAAGAGTCTCCAAAAGCATTATTGTAAAAAACCTGCTGCCAATAAGCATAAAATCCGTGTGATGGTAATACAGGATGATCTCTAGTATCTAAAGAAAGTGTATAGCCCAAACCCGTTAGCCAACCTCCTGTTGTAGATGGTTCGCTCAAATCACTTTCTTTTTGTCTAAAATCAATATCTCTATATTCGATATGAGCTAAAGCGCCATACTTCATAAAAGACAATGAAGAAGGTAAAAAGAGCTTTGTTTCAGCTGGGATTCTAAGTCTATAACGAGTCATGTCATAGGTTAAATATTCATCGACATCAGGATTATTTCCTATTCCAAAGTAATGAGCGATCCAATTCCAATAGACTAGTTCCAAATCGATATGTATTTGCCCATGCCATAAATAAAGGTCTGGAGATGTCATTACTTGTAGCTGTTTTCTAGTTGTTCCAATTACACTGAAATCTAATGAAGAGCCAGGAATGCCTTTGGACTCGGGCTTAAAAAAAAGTAAAGCAATTGCACCGTACTGCCATTTAGTTTCTTCAGAATACCCCAAAACAGGTAAAGCACTCCAACGTTGAAACTCTTCTGCTTTCACAAGCAATGGAGAGATCAATAAAAAAGATAAGCCTAAAAGGACAACGTTTATAGTTCTTGACACGGTAAATCCAATGCAATATGATTTGCAAAATCAGTGATCCATTTTGGAGAAGCATTCAGGCACGGGACTCTTTGCCAATCTTGCCCTCCAGCATTTAAAAAGATTTTTTTAGCCTCAATATCGATTTCATGAAACGTTTCTAAATTATCCACAGTAAAAGCAGGACAAACGACTATGACTTTTGCCCCCGCTTTCCCTAATTCCGTTAATGTATCGTTTGTAGAAGGGCCGAGCCATTTCCCTACGCCAAAACGACTTTGATAAGAAACTAAAACGGAACGCCCTAATTTTTGTTCTATCGCTAATACACTCTTTTGACAATCACTTTCATACGGGTCTCCAAGACGGATTCTTTTTTGAGGCATGCCGTGCCAAGAGATTAAAATAGTGTAAGAGGAATCTTTATCGTACGTTTTTATCGTTTGAACAACATTTTCTATCCACGCAGGATGATCAGCAAAACCATGGCAAGCATAAAAATCTAACGAAGGATACTTTGCTCGATTTTCTTTCAATTGATCTAAAGCCGAGACCGAAGTAGCTCCTGAACGTTGTGGGTAAAGAGGAATCACCCTTACCTTCTTAACACCTTCTTTTACAAAATCATCTAAAGCCTCTTGAATGGAGGGACTTGCTCCATACTGAAAGGCATAACGCACAAAAGCTCTATCTTTTAATTTAGCCTGCACCCCTTGCACAAAATTTCTTGTATGAGTAATTAAAGGCATTTCTGTTACACCCTGTATTTCACACATCTCTTTATATTTTAGAGCCGATCGTTTAGCTCGTGAAGGGGCTATGATATAACGAAGCAAAGGATTCCAAAAAAAAGGTGGAGAACCAAGCGTGTGAGGATCTCCCAAAAAAGAAAGTAAATACTCTTTTACCGCTTCAGTTGTATATGCTTTTGGAGAGCCTAATTGCAGAAGTAAAACACCTTCTTTCATTTCCATGTCCATTATATTATCTTATTGTAGAAAAAATAACTATTTCAAAACAATAAAATTTTATATTATAGAGATTCTAATAGAATTCTTGATAGAGGAGAATCATGGATATTAAAACCAGAATTTCGGAGCTACTCCGTATATTATCAAATGATCTATTTGATCGAGAATCCATTTTTGAACTCACCTTTTTAGCGCTTTTTACAGAACAGCCTGTTTATATTTTTGGTCGTTCTGGTTCTGGAAAAAATATTATTGCAAAACGAGCCATTCAAATGTTCCGAGACATCAATGTCTTAACTTTTGCCAAAAGATATCAAGAAATTCCTAAAAATTTAGAAGACTATCAAATTGTATTTTTCCAAGGTTTTGACAGTAAAAATCCTCTATGCAATAATTTCGTTAATATTACCATCCAAGAAAAATCAGCTCGTTCTTTGATTATGACAAGTAAGGAACGCCCTGAAGCTTCTCTTGCAGAAGCAGGCATTGCAGATCAAGTTTTATTTATTCTTTCGTTACCTGAAATATATTCTGTCAATTCTCTTCAAAAGCTACTGAAAGAAAATTTCAACATCAATAATATTATAGCTCCCGTCGACCTTCTGATTACTAAAGAAGAACAAATAGAATGGTTGAAAAAAATTCAGACAGTGGAGCTTTCTGACGACACGTTGAAAATGATTGGTCAAATTGCAGAATGCTGCAATGAAAATCAGGTTTATGTTTCTATTCAAAAATGGCTTGCCTTCTCTTTAATCATTAAAACCATAGCCTTTTTTAACGGACGAAGCCAAACAAATATAACGGATACTTTCTTTTTAGGCACCCCCATTTGGATAAGAAAAGCCCAAAATGAAACGATTACCACTTGTTTTAAAAATAGTCTTACCCAATGGCTATATAATAGATTTCCCTTGATATCCAACTTGGAGGAGTCTTTAACTCAATTAAAGCAAGAAGTGGAACATGCGATCAATTCAAATGGAGATGTATATGAAACCATTTTGTTCAATAATATTGAATGTATTCAATATTCAATTACGGTAGCTGGGGAATCCATTCCACTATATACACCAGCAGCTTACATCGGCACGAATCAAGAGTTTAATCCATTCAACGAACTGAAGCAAAAAGAAAAGCGAGTGATTTGTAATTTTATGGGAGATAACGTTTGCCGTATCTCCATTGATTCTTCCGCTAAAAAAACAGGTCTAAGAGCGACCACAAATGCTTCTTTTGGAAAAACTTTTGAACCTTTCGCTAAATTACCTGCAAGAGTTCTTCGAATCAATGATGAAGAAAAGATTAAAAAGAATAAAGCCATAATTGAAGAGCTAAAGCAAACACTTGTTTCTACAATAGAAAAAAATGCGAGCGCCATGATTGAATTTAAGGAACTCTATAAAGAAGTGAAAAACAATAAAAATAATTTATTCTTAAATACTGAGTATTTTAATTATCTTCAAGAAGCTATACATACTCAATTCTCTAAAATTAGCGAACATATTCAGATCTTGAAATCATTACAAGAATCATTAATGCAAAAGAAATAGACAATTAACGATCTGATTTTAACATCATCTTTTTTGGCTTTTTTCGAATAAAAAGAAGCTGCGCCATTAATACATAAAAGACAGCTAAAGCGACGGTTCGAAGGATTACCACTAACGCTCCTAATGATAAGGTCAAGAAAAGACTCATTGAGGTAATTTCATCAAACATATTCTTTATTTCTGAATCCATGGATGCATAATCAAAAAAAGAAAGTCCTATATAATTCCAGATAAAATCTGGGGTAACATTTTCTGTCAATACAAGAAGGACTCGAAAGCCACTATAGTCAAAAAATTGAGCTAAAACAAAGGCAAAACCGATCCATAAAAGAGCAAATTTACGTTCAGTCCTAGCTTGAATCATTAAATAAATACCAATACTAATATTTAATAAAAGCCCAACAATAAAACAGGCAAGCCAAAAAGTATAAGCGAGTTCAGAGGTTGGTTCCGTTGAAAAAAGCATAGTCGCAAAAGTCAAAAAGCCAAAAACGATAAAATTGGATTTTACTAAAAATTGAAGTGTATTTAGCGAGTGCTTATCAAAAGGGATTCTCACTAATAGAGCTTTTAAGAGACAAAGGTTGCCAGCGAATAAGATCAAAAAGAAGAAAGGATACAACAGATCAAAAACGGTATAAAAAATGGAAAAGATGTTTAATCCTATCTCTAAACGTACAATATGAAGACCTATAAAACCAAATGTCAAAAATGGCATTATCAATGTGGAAATTGCACCTAACAACAAAGGCATCTTATAACTTGTACTAGTCATTCTATACCTAAATCAGCAAGATCATCTCGAAAAACTAGTAAAATGGCGTTTTGATTTACCACCACAAATTTTTCATTATTAAATTCCAATTCTAATTGATTACTATGTAAATAAAGAGCTTGATCTCCTTCTTTTACTTGTAAAGGCAAATAATTCACAGACTCTGATTTTTCGTGTAAAAAAGAATCCGCATCTTGATTTGTGGGCAAAGGAAAACCAGGCCCTACTTTTATCACAACACCAGTATGTACAGCATCTTTTTCTTTGACACTTGGAGGTAAATAAAGACCGCTTCCAGTTTTATTAGTTGTCGCTAATGGTTTTATTAAAACCCGATCGCCAATCATCACTAAATTTTTAATACTTTCCATCATCTTTAAAAATTAGTATATAATTCTTGAATATACCCTTTTGTTTTTCTTCTTTTACTGATGGTCTCGTCTAAAAAATCATTTTCATGATTACATCTCGCTACGTTGTCTCTTAAAGACACCCAATACCACCAGAACGCTCCACTTTTCGTTCCTAGTATCGTTTGGACCTTGAACAAATCATTTAACCAAAGCTATTTTTAGAGGTAAGCTTATATTAGTAGTATGTTCTTTTTACGTGTTGCAATTATCCTTGCCTTAATCATAGGCCTCCTGCTTTTTCTTTCCGCAAAAGGGAGAGCATATTTCCGCCTTTTTAAAAACTTTTTTCATGATAGGCCTGTTTTTATAATTATCCCTATTTTAGGCTTAATTCTACTAATCACTCTTTTCTTTTTTCCTCCTCTCTCATCCTCAAGACCTGCTCTGAATTTTGAGGATCAAAAAAAACACCAAGACTCCCTAATTCTTCATTTTACAGAAGAAACAATTCTTGATCTGGCTAAAAAAATTCAAATGCCTATTGATTCCCAATTGAATTTAAAGCTTATCAGGCCTGAGCTTATTTATATACTCCCGACATGCTTAAACGTATTTAAAAGCATTACTAAAAAAGAGACGATGCCCGTCTTATTTAATGCCGATATCTCTTCTCTATCCTTAAAGGCAATAGGCTTTGGTGTTTTTAATAATAGAGGTTTTAGAATTAAAAAGAGTCTTCAAAAAAAATTAGGAAATGACTATATCGTTTCTTTTATCAAACCAAATGAGATTCTAATTCAATACAAAGGCTATCCTTGGAACATGGAACTAAAGCTATCTCTTCCTCTTCTAAAGATTGCACAACAAGAACAATTGGATCCAGCTCTTTTATTGTCCTTAATCAAAAATCAAGAAGGTTTTATTCCCCTTCAGAAAGCCCCTGATTTTAATCGGTTTAGAGAAAGAGCTAACTTACTTAAAGAGAGGTTAAGTAAGTTCTCATCTATGGAAGACGCCCTTGCCTCAATCTATTTCAACGTGGATTCACCTAAAGACTTGCCATTAAAATGGTGGAAGCAACCTCTCGCTCGAAATTGGGTTCATCAAGTATTTATTGATGCTCAAATCTATCGTGAATATGGATTTTCTCTAGAATAACCACATTTATCCGATTTTTCTTATATTTTTTTTCTTTTCATTTGTATCTATAGTATTTTTTATATATTTACCACTAAGTTATCATAAAAAGAAAAGCAATCGCTGGGAAAAAAACCTCAGCAAGGAGATAAAATGATAAATAACCAAATTCGCCATGAGCGAAGAAACAGGCAGTATGAGCCTGAATATACTTGGGATCGTTTCTTTACTAATGCAAAAACGCAAAAAATAAAAGGAAGCAACGAACCTTGGTGGTACGACGAAAAGTAATTAGAGTTAGTATCTGACAAAGCCTCGGCAAAATTTGCTGGGGCTTTTGAATTTTAAAATCTTGAATATAAAACTATATTTGCGTCGTGATTCAAATTCAAAACATATCAAAAGATTTCGGCTCTCAGACTCTATTTAAAGAAGCTGGTTTTTTAGTCGCTCCTGGCGAACGCGTTGGCGTTATTGGGCGCAATGGTTCAGGGAAGTCCACACTATTCAAAATTATTCTCGGCGAAGAAGACTTAGATGGAGGGAGCATTTGTATTCCCAAAAATTATAGTTTTGGATACCTCACTCAACACATTCATTTTTCTCACCCCACCGTTCGAGAAGAAGCCTGCTCTGTTCTTGTAGAGAATGAAGAAGGATGGCTAGAGACACATAAAGTGGAGGCTATTCTTTTCGGGCTTGGCTTTGATGAAGAAAGCATGGACAAAAGTCCTTCTATTCTTTCTGGTGGATTTCAAATTCGATTGAATCTCGCTAAGGTTCTTGCCTCTGAACCTAAGATGCTTTTACTAGATGAACCTACAAACTATCTGGATGTGGTTTCTACGCGCTGGCTTTCAAGATTTCTTAGACAGTGGAAAGGCGAACTTCTTTTAATAACTCATGATCGCCATTTTATGGATTCTGTTTGTACTCATACTGTAGGGATCCATCGCCAGAAGATGCGTAAAATTCAAGGCTCTGTACAAAAATTAAAAGATACCATTGCTGAAGAAGAAGAAGTATTTATACGCACCCAAGAAAACGAAGCTAAAAAAAGAGAACAACTTGAAAAAGTGATTGATAAATTTCGCTTTAAGGCAAGTAAAGCCGCCATGGTGCAATCGAAACTTAAAACAGTGGCGAAACTAGGGCCAATAGAACGCTTATCTCACGAAAGAAACTTAGACTTTTCCTTTACTGAAGCTCCATTTCCTGGCAAAAGAATGCTTCAAATTAAAAATCTTTCCTTTGCTTATCCAAATGGTCCTCAATTAATAGAAGATCTTTCTATCGAAATTTTCAAAGGGGATCGTATTGGGATTATTGGTCCTAATGGAAGAGGAAAGACCACTCTACTTAACCTTATTGCACATGAGCTTTCTCCAAGCAACGGACAAATTGATTATAATCCAAACTTAAAAGTCAACTATTTTGGACAAACAAATATCAATCGCTTGAATTTGGAAAACACTGTTGAAGAAGAAATTCAAACAGCTGTTCCAGATTCTTCTCGTGGTAGAGCTCGTAGTCTTGCAGGGCTAATGATGTTTTCAGGAGATACGGCGTTAAAGAAAGTACGCGTGCTTTCAGGTGGCGAACGCAGCCGAGTTCTTTTAGGGAAAATTCTTGCGACCTCATGCAATCTTTTGCTTCTTGACGAACCCACAAACCATTTAGACATGGAATCTATTGAAAGCTTAATCGATGCTCTTGAAGACTATGAAGGCACAGCCATGGTCGTCACGCATGATGAAGAACTACTTCATGCTTTTGCCAATAGACTCATTGTTTTTGATCAAGGCGAATGCTTTTCTTTTGAAGGCTCTTATCAAGACTTTTTAGAAACTATTGGCTGGAAATCAGAAAAGAAAGAAGCCATGAGTTCTTTACCTCTGGCTCAGGCAGAAAAAAAAGAAACGGTTGTTTCAAATAAAGAAAATAGAAAAGCACGTGCAGATTATATTGCTGAACGTTCTCGTTTATTAAAGCCTCTAGAAAAAGAACTTTCTCGTGTAGAAGAGTCTATAAAAAAACAAGAAGATTTAGCTCTAGAACTAGAACAAAAGCTTGTAATGGCTTCAGAACAAAATAATGGAGAGCTTATCGCCTCGCTTGCAAAAGAGCTAGACGAAAACAAAAAGCAAATTGAACATCTCTACGATTCTTGGGAAATGGTAACGGCAAATCTCCAAGAGGTATCAGAAAAATACCCCTTGGATTAATTAATCATTTATTCCGTTTGATTCCAAAAGAATTAGTCTCATTTTTCTTATCTACCAAATGAGTTCCCGCTTGAATTTTGAATGTCAATCGAGAAATATACGCACCTGTTCCTACTTTTCGTCCTTTTTCACTTCTTGTGTTCCAAGCTAAGTATATGTTACCTGGATTCTTAGAACAATCGCCATTAAATACTTTATCCGTACAACGAATCTTGTCTTTATGAGAGTTCACATATACACCTAAATTCGTGAAATAAAACGCTTCATATTCGATAAAGACATCTTCTTTTTTCACATCAGGGTAGGTCATTAATAATTCATTCAAATCATATCGAATTAAATGACCCGGAAGCCCCATTTCTTTTTCTGCATTCTTAAATGTTTCCGTTAATGGGAACGCTTTTACAATCATTGGAGGCAATGTATCCGTATCTCTCGTATCCGAATCAATAATAATTAACTCAGTAACATCAACAGTAGTAAATTGTTCTCCAATAATACGTACATAAGGATTATTAATATGCGGGTAATTCTGATTCAAATCTCTCGCAATTCCTGGGGCAAATCGCACACTATCACCAACAGTGAGCAGCACAGATTTCTCATTTAAGACAAAATAGAGATCATAACGTTTCCCTTTTTGAAGCCTTGTTTGACTACTTATTTCTAAAGCACCAGAGACTTCAACGCCTTCTCGCCAAACCTTAAACTCTAAAATACTGTCCATTGAAATACTTGTTGTATCTAATGATTCACTAAAAGTTAACGTAAGTAGACTTACATTTTCAGATTTTGGAGTAACAAAAGCATTCGTAATTATAGGGCCTATTTTATCAGATATCACCCCCGTGACCTTCATTACTTGAACTTTCCCAGAATCCACGCCCTCTGAAGGAATATAAGAGAATTGAGTTTTAGAACTTCCCTTATAAATAGTTCCTTCTAGACCAGTAAATACGATATCGATTAAAGAATCTGCTGTAATAATCACAGAAGAATCTTGAATCAAACCAAGTAAATCTTCTCCTCCTATATAACGCCATGTAGAATCGCCATAGAACCAAGATAAAGAATCTGGTATATCGTCTTTGATCAAAGAGGTACTATACGAAAGAATCAAACTATCAGGGACACCATCCCCATTTCTATCATACATTTCTCCATTCTTTGGATATGGAACAGGAGGTTCTTCCATATTTATAGGAATAGTTAAAGCATTATCTACAGAAGATCCTGAAACTTTAACTGAGCCATTGACGATCGATTTTAACCCCATCACATAGAAAGAAGCATAACCCGTTGAATCCATCGTTATAGAAGAAACGAGTTGATCATTCATATCAAAAAAGGATAAGGAATCTAATGATTCTAAATCTATTTGTGATAAGCAATCCGTACACACAATCGAATCCATGTAGAGAACGACGATTCTAACTTTATATGGAACAAAAGCAAAATTTCCAACAATGGTAGCATTTGAGTCCAAACGATTTCCAAGAGAATCCACAAAAGCAATAGAAGGTAATGGATAGGCAGGAACCGTAAAAATCACTTCTGATGATTGAGTCAAATCGGAAGCTAAATAAAAGCGTAAGACATAGGTGCCTGGCTGTAAAGATCTCTTCATCACAATCGCATTCGTATCTATTACAAAACCAGCCATATTATCATTAATTGTAATTCCTCCATAATTTTCACCAGGATTCAAAACAACGCCCCCAGGATCTAAAGGGCCACCAAACAATAAGAAAACGGATTGAGCTTCTGTCGTATCAATTTTTGTAACACTCGAAATATCACAACTAATTGATTCATCGGTTAATAATTGCAAAATTTTAAATTCAATTGTACCATCAATTGTGGGCTCTTCTACAGGATAATAAGTTTTTTGTGTTTGCAAATTAATAGAGGTGCGCATTTTAAAGTTTGAGCCTACAGCGTTTCTTTCAGAGAAGAATATATGGAAAGGATATGTTTCCCCTTCAGTGAGCCCAAGCGTATCTAAATTGACAGCCCCTTCCACAGGAGAGTGACAACCACCAATATCAACCACTAGCTTGTTATCAATAAATACCCATACATCATCATCTCCACGAAATTCAAAAT
>JAAYXQ010000103.1 GCA_012515825.1 Fibrobacter sp. | reverse complement strand
TGCAAAAGACATGCTGAACGTATTTCACTCATCTGAACAATGCATCTCCTATATGTGTTGTAGCTGATTTATAATTTTGCATTGTTTATAACAAATTATCAGGAGTCATTAGTCACCTTTTTTCATTCTGGACAGCGGACGGGGCAACGGGGCACCTAATCTATTCATCATTTAACGCCTTTCTCGGCTTCACTAAGATTAAAAAATAAAGAAATTTTTGTTCTTGAATGTGTTTCTGTTTCTTGCGTTATAACAAAATCGTATTCAAAAATATGCTTTTGATTATTCTCTGAAATTGCCTGTATTTGCAAATGACATTTTGGAGGGAGTAATACATCGGGGTCAATTACAATAATAGTTTTTTCATCAATAATCGCAGCTCTTATACTTGCAGGATCAATCTCTTGAGATATCGAATCATTTGATACTATTGCTGAAACATCAAAAGGATATTGCAAATTATAAATATTTCTTTTATCAAATTTTAATAATAGGATTTGAATATTCTTCCCCACCCATTTACCATTATTTTTATAAAAAATTCTATGCTCCATTACATCAAAATCAATGTCTTCTTTTTCTTCTATTTCATAAACATTCGTATTAACAACTATACAATTATTTGAAAACAGAGAACAACATCCAAATAAAGGAATCATTAAAAGTACTAATAAAAAAATTTCTAAATGTAATTTTTTCATTTTACTTTCATTTAAGAGTTTCTTCACTCGCCTTTAGTGCTTTGTACTTCGGGCTTTCCAAGGGGAGCAGGCTCGGATCTATTTTTAAAAAATTCAAGTTTTCAGAAAATTTATTTGCATTTGTATGAACGGTAAAAGACAAAACAGGAACGTCTTTTCGCAAATAAAATTCATGTGTATATACAGAGTCTTGAATAGAAGAATGATTAGACATCACGGGACTTTTCAACTCAATAGAATCTCCATTATAAACAAAACGATATAGTGAATCCATATCAAAGACATCCGCATTCCGATGCAATATAGAACCGATTAGAAACAATTCTGTTTTCCGCTGAGATTCAAAAAAATCATTAAAAAAATACGTACATTCAAAGTTCAAACGTCTTGATTCATCAAGGAAAAAACGTTCCCCAACAAATTCTTTACGAGGAATCACAAAGTTATAGCAAAAAGAATCTGTTTTAACATAATTTACAATTTCATCTATAGTAAATTGATTGCCATTATAAAAAGGATTGGATCCTGTAATTTTTAGCAACCCAAATTCCCAATAATAATCAACCTTCAAATTTTCCGCATAGAATGAAGTCCTGAAATTTGCATAATAACTTCCAACACAAGCCAGCAAAATGAAAAACAAAGGGAAAAGCGCAATCTTTTTCATCTGCACCCCGGAAAATATTTCTTCTTGTTTAAATTTTCAACAAACCTAA
Source organism: Fibrobacter sp. (assembly GCA_012515825.1). Lineage (GTDB taxonomy): Bacteria > Fibrobacterota > Fibrobacteria > Fibrobacterales > Fibrobacteraceae > Fibro-01. The sequence goes on along the minus strand of JAAYXQ010000103.1, from coordinate 7,076 downwards.
ATATTTCTAAATAAACATCGAATACATTATTCCAATATTTTTGATTACATTTAATTTTTTTAAAAAAGAAATAGTCTCTCTTGTTCTCTTTTTGATTAAATCCCAAAACAACATCCGAATAAGCATCAACTAAATCGGTTTTGCCTGTTAAGAAAGACCTGTGATACAACAGTAAAGAATCTAATTCCGTTAAAACAGAAGAATCTACTGTAAGTTGAACAAAGCAAAGATTCTTGTCAATGTTTTCTCCTGCTTTTTTCTCTCGTTTAGAAATGTATTTTTCAGGATTAAGTATATGACTCATTCCTAAGTTTGGCAACTGATAAACAGCCACCTGATTTCTGTTTTCCCCAGAAATAAAAAAAAGTTTCTGCAAGCCGTTCTTTTCATAAAACAAGAACAGTCCATCCTCATTCCAATTTAAATTTTCATCTCCAAAAAAACGCGAAAAGGCTTTTATACGAGTTTCATATATAGAAGATGGCATATTCACAAAAGTCAAATCATAACTTCTAAAATTCATCGGGTCACTTTGCGCCAATCCACATAAAAATGATACGACAAGAACAAACAAAAATAACTTTCTCATATTTCTGGGCACCCACATTTTTTTGAGCAATTTAAAAGTTCATATCGAGTCTGCCCCCATAAATCTTTATAGCTACGCTCTTCGCAAGATTCAGAGCATTCATATCCATGTCCATTCTTTTCTAAATGCCAATTTCTAAATAATTCAGGATCTTTGACTAGTTTTCTCCAGTTACAAGAATTTCCTTCATTTCCAAGAATGATTTTTATTATAGCATCTATCTTACGGAATGGTTTTAAAAGAGGTTCATCAATAAAATTAGGGTCACCACAGTAAGGATTATTAAAAGAGGACATTCGAGTCTTTCCATCGTCCATTTTTTGAAAAATAACAACCTTATAGTTTGTCCCTGCACATTTTGGAAAATATAACACAGGATAATCTGCATCCAGAAATTTTATAATTTCTTCAGATGCACGAGCAATAACAACAGGGGCTTCTTTTAAACATGTTTTCAGAAAAAAATCCTTGTTTGCCTCAATATGTTTTTTCAAGCACTTAGCAAAAAACTCCCCAATAAAATCTCTTGAATAATTCGGGACAAAAAAAAGACGAGCTAGAGAATCACCATCTCTAAGATAAACAAAGACACTGACTTCTTCAAAATAGTCATGGACGCTTATATATAATCCTGGCTTTTGTTTATCTAAATAATCAATAGATGCCAAGTCATCTATGTAATAATATTTTTGAGGCGGTTCGTCATTATCTACAAAAAAAGTAAATACAGCAGAATTCCAAGACTGGTTCTCTGCAAAAGAATTGCTTAGGCAAACAAATACAAAAAATATTACATACTTAATCATTGACATCATAAACCATCCGCGAAATATAATACCCTAAAAAATCTATTGCTAGATGAGATGCAACATTACTCCCATAGTTATAACTTGAAAAAGCATGGCCAAAATTATTTTCTCCATATTTAAATTCAATATGAGGATACCCCTTGTAGCCATTAGGAATAATTACATCTTTATCATATTTGGAAGAATAATCTGGATGCCGAGTTTCCATTACAGCAGAAACGGCAATCAGAGCCTTTAACTCATCATATTGTGTTTTGTCAAGATTCACTCCATTCTCTTTCACAAAATTTGCTAAGGCAACATTTCCTGTTTTTTCTGCTAACTCTAATAAAGCTTCTATCTGAGCATTTTTCAAGCCCTGTTTACTCACATCATAAGTATCGCCTAAAGAAAAACGCCCAAAACTTCCCAAGGATGGAATCCACATTTCAAAGCCGACATTTTTTTGTTTTCCATTTGCAGATGTTGATCCGAAATCATCACCCACAGCGACATATACGGATTCCTGAAACCCATAATTCCATCCCCCATTCTGAGCGTACTGTGCATACAAACCACCAGCACTTGCACCAGCATATAGTCCTCGGCCTTCCATGCCAAAAAGGCCAGCTTCATAACCTGCTGATACTCTGGCCATTCCTTCGCCAAAAGAAGCATAGACTCCTGCATAAACAGTTGCTCCCATGAAACTTCCGCCACGGTCCCAATAGAGACTTCCTCCTGTTTCGATTCCCCCGCAGGCCCCAGCCTCACCTATACAAACAGCACCGTTAGTGGACAATGTAGTTCCAGAATAAGAATTCATCGAGAGCCCCAGGCCCATGTTTATTTCGAGATAAACAAAAGTTTGAAATGCTAAATTCACATTTACGCCAAGGTTAAAAGACTTTGAGCCATCCTGATTGAAGGTATACGAAAAATTAGCTCCTACTTTCCCAAAATCTGCAGCAATACCAACGCCAAAACTCCATCCACTTTTGTTATCCCAGCCCACTACCAATCCTAATCCTATAGCCCACAGCCCTGTCGGATCAATATAATTGATAGGATCGCCACCATAACTATATGGATTAGAAAACTGATTAGCTGGATCAGGGCTCATCCACATTCCAAAGAACGGGTCATAATAACGGGCTCCAAAGTAATACTTTTCATGCTCCTCATCAAATTCCTTCCCTTGCCAACGCCTGTTCCCTTCATCGACAAATCTGTCGTCAAGATATACGGTAGTACCATAGGGTAAATAACCTATTGCCTGTTCTAAGCCATTTTTACTTGCATACCCGCGAATACTCCCTTGAATATCCTTTACTGGAAACAGAGCCAAGCCATCTTGACCGCTACGGAACGCTCCTCCAACCAAGTCTATCTTTGAAAGATTAATTTGTCCACCATTAAAAGTACGGCTGCCAGAGTACTCACCAATTCCAGGAACTATTGCTCTTTCATAATCAACACCCGCACCAAAAGTACGCATCCAAATTCGATTTCCATTTTCATCATAAGCCATTTCCGTACGTTCTTCTTCACCGACTATAGTGCCATTTTCTACATCAGACAAATTTATAGCTGTTGTTGATCTTGAAAAGCGATACGCTTTATCAGGGAGTCCAAGGGCGTTAATCATATAAGCATTTCTTGTTCGTTTGTCCAACCAAACATTTCCAGATGCATCATAAGATAAATAATCTAATTCACCAGAACCATTGACATTCATTGTTTTTGGCTGGTATGACGAATTATTGTAGGAGTATTGTATTGTTGAGCCATTCTCACTCTTATAAATCATTCTTCCTACTGCATCAAAAGAATAGAACCCTTGACCGATATCATTGTTAGACGATTCAAAGCCTATCAAGCGATTGACATCATCATATTTATATTGCTCTTTTGAACTAAATCCATCCCATCGATGATGTGCTAAAGACAAGCGACTCGCAACAACAGAGGGATACTCTACATCTTCGGAATACAAGTTCTTTCCTGAAAAATCCTTATACGAAATATTCTCGGTACGACCATAAATATCCTTTGCATACGTTTTTTCATACACAACAGTTCCTTTGTCGTAATAAGTAGTTTTATCCACAATTCCAGTGGATGTGCGATTGATTTTCATCAAATCTTCTCCACTTTCCGAAATCGATTGCAAGCGTTGATAATCGTCATAAGAATAATCTAGTGAAGAAATATCATTCCATTGACCATTAGTGTATTCAGCACTAGTCACCTGACTTACCGCTCCAACTAAATTATAACTATAAGAAACTCTTGTTGCAGGAATACCAGCAATACCATATAGAGTCCAAGCTTTTGTTTTCTTGCCAAAACGATTAACTGAATGCATTTTCAATGTATTTGCCCGAATCGTTGCATCAGAAGCAACCTTACTCCCATCATAAGAAACAATAGCCCCCACTTCATTAGGGAGCACGCCTTCAATCTCATCTAAAATGGACTGAAGCATTTCTGTGTCATAAAACAAAGAGCGTGCCCCGGCTAAACACATACCGTACGCATCGAGACTACGCCGGGTCGGGCTGTATTTTTGGGGTAACAAGTGACCTCCAAAAACGGAGCCTCGCTCATTGAAAAAAACGATTAACACCATGCGAGTCTCCGCCCGTACGGGTCACCATCCCTCACGCAGTCGCTAAAATATTCGTTTCGGTTGAGCATAAAATCAATATAAGTTTTTGTGTGGGGATAAAGGGAAAAGTTTTTTCCAAAAAGGACAACGGACGGGGCAACGGGGCATCGACGTTTTTATCCCTGGATATCACTTACTTTATTTTTATATACCATGTTTTCCGATTTTTTTCCCATGCATTATCAATAGAATCTAAAATATCTTTTTTTAAAACAAATACAGAATCCTTTCTACTAGAATCTAAATAAGAAATGCGCAACAAGAAAACCTCATTTGAATCAAAATACTGACCCCAACTACAGAAATAACATGGTTCAATACCTTCTTCATTATTCACTTTCAAAGTATCATACTTTTGTTTTGAAGAAACAAAAGTTACAAGTAAATCTGATTTGGATTCATTTCGGAGAGTCACTGGATAAACTGTATAATCCATAACACATCCAACAAAAGAAATACCCAAAATCAATCCAATCCATTTAATCATAAGTATTTCCTCCCTTTTTCTGTTGCATCCTTTTCAATAATAAAATCCATATGCTTTCTAGGTGAAACAAATACTGCATTGACTACACTTGGAAGTGCTATAAGGGGAAGATAGAACATTCCCCAAATACGACTTTGAATAACATGTCCATACTCAAGAGGCAACAAAGGCATTCCAAAAAGATTATGCTCATTTAGCTCTTTTCTAGTCGCATACAAATTATTTCCTGCAATATAAGAACCTAATGTAAAAGCTCCTCCTATATCAACTCCATAGCAAACTAAAGTTGTGCCTCTTGCATAATCTACCTCATCTACCATCCCTAATTCAGAGGCTCCAATAGCTTTTGCCGTATTTGTTGCTTCCCAGCCATTTTTCGATGAATATTTTGCCATGTCAAACTGATGGTTCCATCCATACCCCCATCCCCCATTCTGAGCGTACTGTGCATAGAGACTTGCACCTTTTACACCCACATTCCCACCAACATACATTCCTCGGCCTTCCATGCCGAAAAGGCCTGCCTCATAGCCTGTAGAGACTTTGGCCATTCCCTGACCAAAAGAAGCATACATTTCGGTATAAACAGTCGCTCCCATAAAGCTTCCGCCACGATCCCAATAGAGACTTCCACCATTTTCAATTCCTCCACAAGCAGTAGTGTAACCTACACAGAGCCCTCCGTGAGTGGATAATGTTGATCCTGAATAGGAATTCATCGAAAACCCTAAGCCCATGTTTATTTCGAGATATACCCAAGGTGTCAGTATGGGGATGTTTGCATTAACGCCAAGGTTCAAAGACTTTGATCCATCCTGATTGAAGGTATATGAAAAATTATAACCATATTTCCCAAAATCCCACGCTGCACCATTATCCAATGGGCGTGCCCCAGCAAAACAATAATTACATACAAAATAATTATGCTGGGTCGGCGAGCTACGGGCTTTCCTCTTGTCGGTGCTACGCACTGGCACTATTGTGCCACCCTCCACATGCCTCACGCTGTCGCTAAAACCTTCCTCTTGATTGAGCATAAAATCAATATAAGTTTTTATGTGGAAAGGCATCATTACTTTACCTACTTTAGCCAATGAAAAAACAACTTTTTTAGAAAATATCAGCACTAAAGATGATGCTTGAGAAGAGGTGCTTTTCAAAAAGGACAACAGATGGAGTGATTTTATTTCTTAAATAAATCGCTATGAGATCCAGTTCTTGTCAAATAAAGGAATAAATTTTCCTGATTCTTCTTGTAAATTAACAACCAGTCTGGCTGAATATGACACTCACGAAAGCCTTCATAATTGCCACATAAATTATGATCTTTATATTCTTTAGGCAAGGGAGAATCACTCGCGGCAAGCAAATCAATAACTCTTTTAAGAAAGGATAAATTTAGTCCCCTTTTCTTAGCCAGTTTAAGATCTTTCTTAAACGTTGAAGACGGTATGATTTCATACTTCATTAAAGGCAGCTCTCTAACATTTCTTTGGCAGAGGAATATGATTTATATTTCGATGGATTCTTTTCCATTTTCTCTATTTCCCGAATAGCACGTAAAGTCGCGACATTAGGAGTTTTTGAAACATCTCTTGTAAGTTTGAAAGGTATACACTGTTCCCGTACAGCCTGCTTTATAAAGGCGGTTATCGCAGCGGTCATAGATAACCCCAAATCGTCAAAAAGGGATTCTCCCATTTTTTTGAGTTCTGAATCCAAACGAATTGTCACATTCGAATTTGCCATAACGTACTCCTTTGTACTTCTATTACACAGTAATATACATCTTTTTATGTGCAAAAGCAATACATTGTAATATAAATACAGTATAATAAAAAAACTCTAGCCGCTACTTTTGCTTCTTCGAGTATTAAAAAACAATTTTTCCAAACAATAAAGGCATACAAAATGATGGCTAAGACAAGTGGTTTTTCAAAAGATGGACGAGGCAATACTACCAATTTTCTGAAAATGATTATCCATTCAATATAAATCCTTGATTCTTTATAGAAAATAAAGTGAGTACGATTGGATTTTCAAATATATTTGTACCATGATTTTCTATGTGGTTTTTCTCGTCTTAGCGATACTTTGCATATTGTTCATTCTATTTTCGTATAAGCACACAATACCTCATTACTTTCGATTCAAGAAAAAACAAATTGCAACTCAAGGGCATCGCAAACCTAAACCAAACTGGGTCAAGCGTGAAATTATTCGCATTAAAGCACACATGCCAAAAGCTGGATGTCGATTAATTGCAGATGTTTTTAACAGAAACTTTGCAGTAAAAGAAATGACTGTCGGAAAAACATTCGTTTATAGCGTGCTCCGTGATAATATTTACGAAGTGGAAAGTTTAAGAAAAAAGTGGAAGCGAAGAGTACCAAAACCAATGGCAAAAAACATCATTTGGGGTATGGATATGACGGGAGTGCAAGCAAAGAGCTACAAAGACAATAAAAAAAGACAAAACGCTACAGCAACAATCCTCGGCATTCTCGATCACGGGACAAGGAAATGTATTTCGCTGAAAAG
>JAAYXQ010000009.1 GCA_012515825.1 Fibrobacter sp. | reverse complement strand
GCGGCTTTATATGCTCTAAGAGCGAATATGAAAGTGACCGTTGTGGGCAAGGATGTTGGTTCGCTTGCTCAAGCGCATGCCATTGAAAATTATTATGGATTATCAACGCCGCTATCTGGTACAGAACTTGCTCAAATAGGCGTAAATCAAGCAAAAGCCCTTGGAGCTGAATTTTTAGAAGAAGAGGTGTTGGATCTCGATTTTAACGGACAATTTGTTCTGAAAACGAAAACGGCTACGTTGTCTTCCAAAGCGTTAATTATGGCTACAGGATCAGCTCGAAAAAAGGGGAATATTCCTGGAATGGCTGATTACGAAACAAAGGGAATAAGTTACTGTGCTGTTTGTGACGGCTTCTTTTATAGAGGAAAAGACGTTGCTGTATTAGGTTCTGGAGAATACGCTTTACATGAAGCCAAAGAGTTACTCGCTATTACTGAGCATGTGACCATTTTAACGAATGGGGAACCACTAAAAGTGGAAGTGCCTTCTGAAATCAAAGTGATTGAAACTCCTGTCAAAAAACTTTTTGGAGAATCTCATTTAGAAGGGCTAGAATTTAAGGATGATTCTCAATTGAATGTGAGCGGTCTTTTTGTGGCACTAGGGAGTGCGTCTGCTGCGGATTTTGCTAGAAAAATAGGTGCTGCTGTTGATGGCTCTAAAATCAATGTAGATGCCAATATGCAAACGAGTGTTCCTGGGCTTTTTGCTGCAGGCGATTGTACGGGAGGCACTCTGCAGGTTGCCGTTGCTGTTGGGGAGGGCGCCATTGCGGGCCTTTCTGCTGTAAAGTATATCCGTGAACAAAAGAAATAATGAATAAAGGCTATTTATCGGGTTTCGATTGTGCCTTTATTTGATTTGAATATTTGCTTTTCTAGTAGCAGAATTTCTGTTTTGGATTTTTAAAAATCAAAAAAACGAAAGAAAAATTATAAGATGTCTTATAGACGAATTACTTTAGTCACGAATCCAGATAGTTGTAATCTGAAGTGTCCTCTTTGTTTTCTAAATCAAAGACAAAAACCGCTTGGGCTTGGAACGATGGATTTTTCTTTAGTGGAAAAGACAATTCGTTCTTTTTATTCCAAAGACTTAAAAGAAATAATTCCAAGTACCATGGGAGAACCTCTTTTATATCCTTATTTTAAAAATCTGTTAAATCTTTGTTCTCAATTATCCATAAAAATCAATTTAACGACAAATGGGACATTTCCTTTGGGAGGGGTGTCTTGTTGGGCAGAGCCTTTACTAACGCATTGTAGTGATATAAAGATCAGTATGATGGGTTTATCAGCTTCAGTGAATGAATATTTGATGTGCGGAATCAATCAAAAGGAATATTTAGAAAACATCAAATTATTAGTAGAAGAGAAGAAAAAACTTCAAAAACAAAAAATAGGCGTTTCTACTGTTTCTTTACAAGTCACAGTCTGTAAAAAGAATTGGAGAGAATTGCCTGATATTCTTGAATTTGCTGAAAAAATCGGTATTGATAGAATTAAGTGGAACAAAGCTGTTTTTTTATCTGGAACAAAGGACTCTTTCAAAAATGAATATCAATTGGATGAAGAGGGGAGCGTTTTTGAAGAATGGAAACAAATGGCTCGTTTTATACAAAGAGAAGCAAAAATAAGAGTAGAAGGGCCTTTTTTGGATTTAGAAAAACGCGAACCGTCAAAAGAACTAAAATGCCCTTTTTTAGATGAAATTTGGGTTTTTCCTGACGGGTCTTATGAATATTGCCCAAGTCCAGAACGCCGTTTTGGAGATAAAAAAAGCGCAGCAGCCTCTTGTGAATGTTGTGAAATGAAAAGAATACTTAACAAAACATAGAGAAAAAGGCTCTTCTTTATATATGAAGAGTGGGGCTTGTTGGGATTCTTTTTTTTACCATTGAGGGGATTTTGCTCCTTTGTTATCTTTGTGCCACCCTAAACAAAACATTCTATAGGATTAATAGCATGGATAAAACCAAATGGATTAAAATTATCATTATTGCATTGCTTTCTGCTATCACGTTGTTTATTCCTTTTGACGCTATTGGCGTTACTGTGAATCCGATTGAACAACGTGTGATTGCCATGTTTGTGCTTGCCGCTTTGTGCTGGATTCTTGAACCGTTTCCAGTATGGGCTACATCTATATTGATTATTGTGGTGATGATTTTCACTATTTCTGATAAGGCTCCTGCGGCTTTAATTTTTGATGATGGTGGTGCTAAATTTGGAAACTTGCTTTCTTATAAAGCATTGATGGCTACTTTTGCTGACCCAACAATTATGCTTTTCTTAGGTGGATTCTTCCTTGCTGCTGCAGCAACTAAGTATCATTTAGACCTGAATCTAGCTCGTGTTCTTTTAAAGCCTTTTGGAAAAAATCCAAAATTTGTTTTGCTCGGCTTGATGATGATTACCGCATTATTCTCTATGTTTATGAGTAATACAGCGACCGCCGCGATGATGCTTGCCATTTTAGCTCCTGTATTAGCACTGTTTGATAAAGAAGATAAAGGTCGTATT
>JAAYXQ010000102.1 GCA_012515825.1 Fibrobacter sp. | reverse complement strand
GCGATGGCTCATTTCTAAAATGCCGATACCTGTACCAGCAAAGTCAAAAATGGCTTCTGCAGCTTCTTTAGTGGCTTGTTTAGGCAAAACCGATGGTCCTGCGCTGAAATTATAAATAGTCTTATTCATAGTTGTATCCTAGACTTATGGTGGGGTGTAAAACGTATACTCAAATTTAGCAGTTTCTTTGTTTTTCGGCTATTGTTTATTTTGATACGAACGCTTTTTATTGAATCGAGATTTAAAAGTAACAAAAAAAAATGACCCCTTTAAGGGGTCTGATTTTATTCTTCTAAGCTCTTAAGAGCATTCTCGTATTTTTTAATACGGAACTTATTCTTTTTTTCACGCCTTTCATTTTTTGCGACAAGATCATCTTTAAGAAGAGTTTTTAGGGCTTCAATTTTAACTTTCTTAGCGATAGGATTTGTTTTTACTTTTTCAATATAGCGTAAATAATCTTTTTCTCTAGCTTCGTAGGTGGCATCTTCTGCAGGAATCCCTTCTGCCATGCGCTTACAACTGTAGTCATCAATAAAGGATTGATCTTTATGGTGAGTTACAATGGAAATAATATCAATAATATCTGCAGGTACACCTAGTTCAGAAAGCTTTGCTTGAGTATATCCAGTGCCTTCTCCCATAATGTCTTGTAGGAGAGCTGTGATTACTACTTGTTCAGACTCTCCATTTGCTTCTAATTGATTAGCTATGGATTCTAAATAGGATATATAGGTACCACCAGACTTATCGGTTTGACCAGAATGAGCTGTTGTCGCTATCTGAAGAGCGTCTGATTTTGTGAACATTTTAAATTCCTTTAAAATAAATAACGTTAACGTCAACAATATAACATTTAACGCTTTAATAAATTACAAAAAAAGACTAAATTTACACCGTTATTGCCTCCATAGCTCAGTTGGATAGAGCAACTGCCTTCTAAGCAGTCGGTCGTGCGTTCGAATCGCGCTGGAGGTATTTCAAAGAAGTCATTAAAAAGGCCCCGGAATTTCTTCCGAGGCCTTTTTTTGTTGGGGGGAGGAGAAAAATTATCTCACTTTTACGGGTTGGGTGGCACTAATGCCAGCGCCTTTCACGTACACAATGTAGCCGCCTTTTGGCATTTTAGCCATGTCAAAGGTATGCGTACCAGCAGAAAGACTGCCATTGTAAAGAGTAGCTACACGGTTTCCGTTTAGATCAAACACATCCACGCTCAATTTTCCAGAAGATTTGGTAGAGATCATCACACGATTATCTATAAAGCTTATTTTGGAGGAATTCAAAACGAGAGGTGTTTTGATTGCCATAGTATAATCTTCGTTGTAAACAACTTTGATTTCTGGAATCATCGCTTCTGTGTTATTGAAACCGCGGCTAAAGGCATCGTACTTGTCTTTGTTAAAGTTAAAGAGCGTATCTGTTCCAGCAGCAAAGTCGTCGTAAATGATTGTGCCTTTGTAACCTGCGGCATAGTTTGCAACGGTTACACTAAGCGTGATATTGCGATCCGTAAGGCTAGAAATATCAAAGGAGCAAGTCACTTTTTCACCAGCAGGTACACTGCAACTGCCTTCGGTTTCAGTCCATGTCCAGCTGTTTGTTAGCTTAAAAATCAAATAGAGATCAGCGTCGGTGGTACCGTTGTTCTTTGCAGTCCAAGTGAAG
>JAAYXQ010000101.1 GCA_012515825.1 Fibrobacter sp. | reverse complement strand
ACGTTTTCCTGCTTTCCAGAAAGAACTTTATTTAATGATTGATCTATTGTACGAGACCGTTTAGTCAATTCATCATATTTTTTTGTGTCTTCACCACGTCTTAGTTTTTCATAGGAACGTTCAATATTGACTTCTTCTTTTAGTGTTTGAATTTGACCCAAATAGGTTAATGTTCCTTCTATTTGTGCTGTCGGTTCATAAAAATTATTGTCTTTTTGGAAAGCAATAAATTCTTGTTGTAAAGAATCGATATCATGTAAACAGAGGGCAATACGAGATTCAAAATACTCTCTAGATAATCGAGCTTGAGTCGTTTTAAAATAATTAAAAGCAGAATCTGCTTTTTGCAAAACAAATTCTACCATTCTAGTTGCTTTTTTATAATCCTTATCTTTAATCGTGATTTCAAACATGTTTTCATCATTAGCGCTTAATGAAAAATTTTTTCTAAATGTTTTTAGCAAATCAGCATGAAATTTTCCATCAAACTCATAATGATTGACAAGATCAAATTGCTCAATCACTTGATTATGAATTTCCCAAGAGTTTAAAATAGTCCAAACAGCATTAGCATCATCATCATTAGATGAAAATCCAAGTAAAGAGCCCATAGCCCCCATTCCTGAACCAAGAAGGCCACTTATATTACCCATGGAAGATTGAGAAGAAGGAGGAGTCACTATAGCATTAGAGGAATATGTTGGTTTAATAACCCACACCACCAAAATAAAAACAATAATTGTAGGAACAACAACAATAAAGGCAGCTAACTTAAAATGTTTTAAGGTATTGTTGACTACTCGAAGAAATAATTCTGTTAAAGAAGGATTATCCATAAAAACCACAATACTTATTTAGAATTGGCAGAATTGACATAATTGATATAAACGATAACAGCCGTAGAAACCACTGACACTATAGAAGCTAGAAACATCGTCACATCCTTAAATGTTTCATAACGGCTTTTTGGAATTTCAATATAATCCCCTGGCAATATCTGATCTGTTGAAACATTCACCTTTATTTTTTCCTGATTCCCACGAACAACACTTACTTGAGTCCAAGTCCCTGTTTGAGTTAATACTCCAGAAGCAGCAATATAATCAATTGCATGCCATGAGGATTCATAAGGAATTTTTCCCATAGCCATTACAGCTCCACCAACATAAACAAAAAGTGTTTTCACAGAAAATTCTATTTCCGTTTGAGGAGGCACTTTCCAATGATTTAATTCTTTTGCAGAAATAACTTTTGTCGTTTTATCTGGATAACGAATCGTCACAGATTGATATCCCATATTATGCATACGGTCCCCACCTGCTTTCTCAAAATACTGAGCTATAGTAGAGGAACTATCATAAGGGACGCCTACACGACTGCCACCAGGGAATATTAGAGCAATCATATCTAAAGTATTCATAAAAGGCACATAAATTCGATCACCCTGTTCAAGAAGAATATCTTGCTCAAAATTTCCTTTGTCAAAAATTTCAACACAATTGATATGAAGGGTATCCCCTTTACGAATCACCCATACATCATCTTTTCGGCCTGTTCCTAAAATATTATCTGCCTTTTGCAACGCCATACTTAAACGAGTTTGAGGGTCAACAACCATTTGCCCGACTTGTTTAACAGCACCCATGACACTTACCACAAACTTCTTCATTTGTGAAAGCTGTACAAACACATATTCAGGATTATATTTTTTGGAAGCCACTTTTACAATTTCTTCTCGTGCTTCTGCAAGTGTTTTGCCTGCGATCTGCACTATTCCACACTCTTCAATCGCAATAGATCCATCAGATAAAATTTGAAGAGAAAAAAAATCTTGTTCAAGCATGATATCTAAGTAATCACCAGGGCCCAATTTATAGGAAGAATCAATCACACCTTCCACAGCCATTGGCTCCATCGCTATTGAATTACGAGCAGATTTCGTTGAAGGTAAAGAGAACCCAAAAGATGATGGACTTTTTATGTCCGATGCTGAAAAAGCAAGACACGAAAAGAAAAGTAAAATTAAACTTATTCTATGAAAACACATATATGAACCTTACGAAAAGCAAGCAAATAAAAACTTAAGATACAAAAAAACCAACTTTAAAAGTTGGCTTTTTTGTATTAGAATCTAAAAAGACTCATTCTGCAGTTTTTGCTGCACCTTCAACCATGTCAATTGGCTTTACTTCGGCTTTTTTCTGAGAAGGCTTTACTGCTTTTTCAACAATTTCATCTTCTACAAGTCCGATTAGAGCCATTTCTGCTGCATCACCAGGACGGTTAGGGCCGAGTTTTAACACTCGAGTATAACCACCATTTCTTGATGCATAACGTGGGCCAAGGACATCAAAAAGGCCTTGAACTACTTTTGGGTCGCGTACAAAGCGAGCCGCTTCACGACGAGCAGAAAGGTCGCCTTTTTTTGCATAGGTTATTAAACGATCAACAACACTTTTCGCTAACTTTGCCTTATGCAAAGTGGTGCGAATATAACGGTTTCCTTGTTCGGTCTCCAAGCCTTTTTCTAAAATAGAAGTAGCGAGGCTACGAAGAATGGCACGCTTATGTTGTGCGTTTACACCCAATTTCTTGTTCTTTACACCGTGTCTCATTTCTATTAATCCTTCAGATAATCATCGACGTTCATCCCAAAACTGAGACCCATCGAAGTTAACACCTCGTTAAGTTCCACCAAGGACTTCCTACCGAAGTTCTTGTATTTAAGCATATCATTTTCTTTATTACGTACAAGTTCAGCAATCGTATGAATGTTAGCCATTCTTAAGCAGTTGCTTGAGCGAACGGATAATTCTAATTCATCCACGCGCATACGAAGAAGAGTTGAAATGCGTTGACGTTCCTCGTCTTGTTCCATTTCTTCAGGAGATTCGAGATCACCTTCGAAATTAATGAATGTTTCCAAATGATCGACAAGTAACTTTGCTGCATAAGCAAGTGCATCTTCAGGATCAATAGAACCATCAGTAGTGACTTCAAGTTCAAGACGATTAAAATCTGTACGTTGTCCGACACGAGTATCGCTGATATGCATCGCCACCTTCAATACTGGATTGAAATTAGCGTCTATTGCAATTTCGCCAATAGGAGCATTTGGATCTTTCAATTCATCAGCAGTCACATAACCGCGACCAGATGAAATTTTCAATTCCATGCTTAAAGAAGCGTTCCCATTCAACGTCGCAATATGTACATCAGGCGTTAAAATCACTACATTCGGATTTTCTTCAATATCAGCAGCTGTAATCTTGCCGTCACCGGACATATCCAGCCGTAATGTTTCATCGTGATCAGAAAGCAGTTTTACTCGAATACCCTTGAGATTCAAGATGATGTCAGTAACATCTTCTTTTACTCCAGGAATCGAAGTAAACTCTTTATCGACACCGTCGATTTTCACAGAGACAATTGCCGCGCCTTGCAAAGAAGACAACAACGTACGACGAAGAGCATTACCTAAAGTAATACCCCAACCGCGTTCAAGAGCTTCTACGACAAACTTGGCGTAGCGCCCATCTTCGCCAGTTTCCACTTTCTGAAAACTGCGCGGCATCTGAAGGGACTTCCACATCATTAGCGATACCTCATTAAATTAAATTCTTCTCTTCTTTTTAGGACGACATCCGTTATGCGGAACACCCGTCACGTCACGAATAGACAGAACTT